>DASUSF010000210.1:0-15721 GCA_036375275.1 Geminicoccaceae bacterium
TCGGCCGGCCCGGCCCGGTCCCGCGGCATCCCCCGTTGCCTCTCCGGCCTTCCCGGACATCCCGACCGCCGCCGATGCCATGCCGGGATCCGGGCCGGCAGCGGATCGTCGCGCCGTCCCGGGCGCCGGCGTGCTGCCGCCGAGGGCGCTGTAGAGGTCGACCACGGCGAGGCTGAGGTTCTGCTCGGCGATCGCGAGCTGCTGCAGCGACGAGTTGAGCTCGCGCTGGCTGTCGAGCACGTCGATGAAGTTCGCGAAGCCGTCGCGATAGAGCTGCTGCGACTGCTGGTACGCGGTGCGGTTGCGGTCGACCGCCGTGCGCAGCGCCCGCAGCCGGTCCCGCGTGCCCGCGTAGGCGAGCAGCGCGCTCTCGACCTCCTCGAGGGCGCGGAGCAGGGTGTCGCGGTAGAGCAGCCCGGACTGCAGGAGGCGCTCCTCGGCCGCGTTCAGCGCCGCGCGCCGCTGGCCGCCGTCGTAGAGGGGGTAGTCGAGGAGCGCCGAGATCGAGGCCAGCACGCTGGTCGTGAGATCGCCCGGCGCGACCCCGAACGGGCCGATCCCGATCGAGCCGGGGAGGGTCAGGCGCGGATAGAGGTCGGCCGTGGCGACGCCGACGTCGGCGGTGCTGGCGACGATGCCGAGCTCGGCGGCCTGGACGTCCGGGCGGCGGCGCAGCAGGTCGGCGGGGACGCCGACCCCCGTGCCGGCCTCGGCGACCGGGATCGGGGCGCGCGGCAGGAGGTCCGCCTCGAGCACCCCCGGCGGCGCCGCGAGCAGGACGGCGAGGGCGTTGCGCAGTCGTCCGGCTTCGCTCCGGAGCGGCCCGAGATCGGCCTCGAGCGACGCCACGGCCGCCTCGGCGCGCACTTGGTCGAGCCCTGGCGCGAGGCCGGAATCGACCCGGTCGCGCACCAGCGCGAGGGTCCGCCGCTGCAGGTCGAGCAGCTCCTCGGTCAGGGTGAGCAGGCGCTGCGCCGCGCGCAGCTGGATGTAGGTGCGCGCGATCTCGGCGGTGCTGATCCGCCGGGCCTCGGCGCCGAGCCGCTCCTGTTGCTCGGCCCGGGCCCATGCCGCCGCGCGGCTCTGCGCGAGCCCGCCGAACAGGTCGACCTCGTAGAAGCCGTCGAGAAAGAGGTCGAACAGCAGGCTCTCGCCCCGGTCCTCGTCCTCTCCGATCAGCTCGGAGGCGAAGGTGCCACCGGCGCCGACGCCGACCTGCGGCCTGGTCGACCCCGCCACGCCCTCCGCCACCGCCCGCGCCTCGCGCACCCGGCTCGCCGCGAGGCGGATGTCGAGGTTCTGCTGGGCACCGCGTCCGACCAGCTCGGTCAGGATCGGATCGTCGAACACGATCCACCAGGGCTCGACCGCCGGCCCGCCCTGGAAGAGCGGCGGGACCGGTGCCACGTAGCCCGCGGGCAGCGCGATCTCGGGAGGCTCGTAGTCCGGCCCGACCACGGTGCAGCCGACCAGCAACAGGACCGGCGCCGCCTTCAGGGCCAGGTTCGGGACGCCGCCCACGGTCAGTCGGACCCGCCGGGCACGCCCTCCGGCGCGCCGCGGCCGTGGCCGGTCCGCGCCTGCTCGAGCTCGCCCGCCAGCGCCCGGCCGAAGTCCGCCCGGCTGCGGGCGAGCGGGGCCAGCAGGCGGTAGATCACCGGCGTGACCAGGAGGGTCGCGAACAGCGCGATCCCGAGCCCGCCGAAGATGACCCAGCCGATGGCGTGGCGGCCCTCGGCGCCGGGCCCGGTGCTGAGGATCAGCGGCAGGCCGGCGAGGGTGGTCGAGAGCATGGTCATGACCACCGGGCGCAGGCGCACGATCGCCGCCTGCTCGGCCGCCTCCGCCACGCTCATCCCGGAATCGCGCAGCTGGTTGGCGAACTCGACGATCAGGATGCCGTTCTTGGCCATCAGGCCGATCAGCATCACCAGGCCGATCTGGCTGTAGATGTTGAGCGAGCTCCCGGTCAGCCAGAGGGCCAGCACCGCCGCGGCGAGGCCGAACGGCACGGTGGTCATGACCACGACGGCGCTCGGGAAGCTCTCGAACTGCGCCGCCAGCACGAGCAGCACGACCACCAGCGCGATGGAGAAGGTGATCAGGACCTCGCGCGCCGCCTCCTCGAGCGCCTCGGCCTCGCCGGTGAGCAGGATGCTGGTCCCGACCGGCAGCACCTCGGCGGCGAGCGCCTCGACGTCCTCGACCGCCTGGCTCAGCGGGTACTCGGCGCCGAGGCCCGCCTCCACCTCGACGGCGCGGCGCTGCCCCTCGCGCTCCAGCTCCGCCGCGACGCCGCTCTCCGCGATCTCGATGAACGACGACATCGGGACCACGCGGCCGTCCGCCGCCGCGACGTAGAGGTTCCTGAGGTCGTCGGTGTCGTCGATCGCGCCCGAGCGCGACTCGATCCGGATCGGCACGGTCTCGTCGCCGACGTTCAGCTCCGCGACCTCGGAGCCTTCGACCATCGCACGCAGCGTCTCCGCGACGCCCGCGATGTCGACGCCGAGATCCGCGGCCCGCTCGCGGTCGATCCGGACGGTGAGCTGCGGCTGGGTGGTCGAGTACGACAGCCGCGGCGCCGAGAGCTGGGGCAGGCGCTCCGAGATCGCCTCGATCATGAGGTCGCCGGCCTCGGCGATGCGCGGGTAGGTCGGTCCGGTGATGGCGAACTCCAGCTCCGAGCCACCGCTCCGGATGCTCAGGCTGTTCGGGCCGTAGATGCTGGCCCGGGCCCCGGGGATGCGCTCCAGCCCGGGCTCCAGCAGGCCGGCGATCTCCGCCTGCCCGCGGCGCTCGCCCCAGGGCGCCAGCGGCGCGATGATGAAGCCGCGGTTGGGATCCCAGCGACCGGTGATCGAGAGCACGCCCGTGATCTCGCCGCTCTCGACGAAGGGCTGCAGGAGCGCCTCGACCTGCTTCACCTGCCGGTCGGTGTAGTCGAGCGTCACGCCGTCCGGCCCGCTCAGCGAGACCAGGATCAGGCCGCGGTCCTCCTCGGGCACCAGCTCCTGATCGAGCGAGGTGTACAGCGTGCCGACGCCCGCCGCCGCGGCGAGCCCGATGCCGGCGACCAGGACGGGGGCGGCGAGCGCCGCGCGCAGCACGCGCGCGTAGGCGCGCGTCATGCTCCGCCCCGCCGCCGTGAGGGCGGTCCACAGGCGGCCGGGCCGGGGCTCCTCGCCGGCGCCCGGGATCAGGCGCGAAGCGAGCATCGGGCAGAGGCTGAGCGCGACGAACGACGACAGCGCCACCGCGATCGCGAGGACGAAGCCGAATTCGGTGAACAGCTGACCGGCGCGCCCGGGCAGGAACGCGATCGGCACGAAGACCGAGGCGAGCGTCGCGGTGGTCGCGATCACCGCGAAGAAGACCTGGCGGGTGCCGAGCACGGCGGCCGCGAGCCGGCCCATCCCCATCTGCCGCGTGCGCACGATGTTCTCGAGCACGACGATGGCGTCGTCGACGATGATTCCGGTCGCGAGCACCAGCGCCAGCAGGGTGAGGATGTTGATCGAGAAGCCGAGCAGCCAGATCGCCCCGACCGTCCCCATCAGCGCGACGGGGATGGTCACCGCCGGGATCAGGGTCAGCGTCGGCGAGCCGATGAACAGCATGATCACCGCGACCACGATCGCGGTCCCGAAGACCAGGGTCAGCAGCACCTCCCGGATCGAGCCGCGGATGAAGATCGCGTCGTCGGAGGTCTTGACGATCGAGACGTCGCGCAGCCGGCGGTCGAGGGTGGCCACCACCTTGTCGATGCCGCTCGAGATCTCGACCGTGTTCGACTGCGGCTGGCGGATGATGCCGAGGTTGAGAACCTCCCGGCCGTCGAGCCGCACCCAAGAGGTCGCCTCGGCCGGCCCGTAGAACACGCTCGCCACGTCGCCGATCCGGGTCGTCCCCTGGATCACGATGTCCTCGACCTCGGTCTCCTCGACGACCGAGGCGTCGGCGCGCACGATCAGGTTCTGCTCGGCCGTCTCCAGGCTGCCGGCGGGCACGTCGAGCTGGGCGTTCTCGAGCGCGTCGGCGACGTCGCCGATCGACAGCCGGTAGCTGGCGAGGCGCTGCGGGTCGACCACGACGTTGAGGGTGCGCTCGCGCGTGCCGTAGATGCGGACGTCGGCGACGCCCGGCACGCTCAGGAGCTCGGGCACGATCTCGTCCTCGATCCGCTCGGTCAGCGCCTCGCGCGACAGGCTCCCGCTCCACACCGAGAGGCGCATGATCGGGTCGGACTCGTCGTCCGCCTTGACCACGAAGACGTTCTCGACGCCGTCGGGCAGCCGGCGGCGGACGTCGCTGACCGCTTCCCGGGCGTCGTTCGCGGCATCGTTGATGTCGATCGAGGAATCGAAGCTGACCCGGACCCGGGTCGACCCCTCCTCGCTCGAGGAGCTGATCGAGCGCACGCCGGGCACGCGGGCGGCCGCGCCTTCGAGCGGTCGCGTGACCTCGGCGTCCATGGTTTCGGGCGAGGCCCCGCTGTAGGAGGCGGTGATGGTGATGGTCGGCCGCTCGACGTTCGGCAGCTCGCGCACGTCGACGCCGAGCAGTGCCGCGACGCCGGCGATGACGATCAGCAGGTTGAGGACGATCGCGAGGATCGGCCGCCGGACACAGATCGACGGCAGGTCCCCGGCCTGCAGCCGCTGATCAGGTTCCATCGCGCGTGCCGGCGTCCGCGACGACCTCGCTTTCCACGATCTCGACCGGCTGGCCCGGGCGGAGCCGCTGCACGCCCTCGACCACCACGCGGTCGCCGGCCTCGAGCGGCGCATCGAGGAGGACCCAGCCTTCGCTGCGCTTGAGCACGGAGGCGAAGACCCGCTCCGCGGCGCCGCCGGCGACGCGCCAGACGAACGCGCCGTCCCGGTCCCACTGCACCGCGATCGCCGGCACCGAGGGGAAGCGGTCGCCGCTCAGTGGCAGGCGGATCGAGAAGCTCATGCCGGGGCGGAGGTGATCCTCCTGGTTGGGCACCGCCGCGCGCACCCGCAGCGTCCGGCTCACCTCGTCGATCCGGCTGCCGATCGATTCGACCCGTCCCGCGAAGGTCTCGCCCGGCCGCGCCCACGTGGTGAGCGTCAGCTCGCCCCCGCGCCGGACGCCGTAGGCGAACGCTTCGGGCACCTCGAAGTCGACCAGGAGGTCCGAGCGGTCGTCCAGCGTGCCGACGGTGGTGGTCTCGCTGACCCGGTCGCCGACGTCGACCTCCGGGATGCCGGCGACGCCGGCGAAGGGCGCCACCAGCGTCCGCCGGCGGAGCGCGAGCTCGGCCTGGGCGAGCTCGATCCGCGCCGCCGAGAGCTGGGTGCGGGCGGCGTCGACCTCGGTCGCCGACACGGCGCCGCTCGGCTCCGCCCGCTCGTAGCGCTCGAGCCGCTGGCGCGCGTCGTCGATCCGCACCCGCGCGAGCTCGACCGCGAGCTCCTCCTCCTCGGCATCCAGGCGCAGCAGCGGGTCGCCCGCCTCGACCTCCAGCCCGGCGCGGAACAGCACCTCCGTGACCCGCCCCGCCGCCTCGGGATAGAGCTCGACCGCGGCCCGCGCGATGCCGGTGCCGACCGCATCGAGGATGGCGGCGTCGCTCGCGAAGCGGACCTCCTGCACGACCACCGGGGCCGGCACCGCCGCGCCGTCCGACGGACCCTCCTCCGCGATCTCCTGGCCCTCGCGGCCGAACAGCGTCGCGCCGCCGAACCAGCCGACGATGACCAGGGCCGCGAGGCCGGCGAGCAGGGCGAGCTGCCTAGCGATCGACATCTGCTCCTCCGGAAAGACGCCCCCGCATCCGCGTGGGCGGCGCTGCATCAGACAGGCGCAGGGTCTGCGGCGGCCCGCCCGCCGAGGCGCGCAGCACGAAGGCGTGGATGGCGTCGCCGAGCGCGTCGCGCGAGATCCCCTCAACGTGGGTGACGCCGCTCCGGATCATGCCCATGACGAATTGCGCGATCAGATCGCCGTCGAGCTCGCGATACCAGCCGGCCGCGGTGCCGCGCCGGAAGTGCTCGCCGAGGACCGCGACCAGCCGCAGGCGCGCGTCGTGGACCGACAGCCGCCACTCCGCGCGGAGGTCGCTTTCGCGGCGCGTGATCAGCCGGAGCGGCATGAGGTCGTCCGAGAAGGTGTCGACCATCGCGCCGATGATCCGGCGCAGCCGGTCGGGCGGCGGGCCCGGGCCTGCCTCGGCCGCCTCGAGGCGCTCGTTCAGGCGGGTCAGGACGTCGTCGAGGCAGGCGCGGACGAGCGCCTCCTTGGTCTCGAAGTAGCGGTAGAGCGTCGCCTTGCCGACGCCAGCGGCGCGGGCGATGTCGTCGATCGAGACGTCTTCCAGCGCCTGCGAGCGGAACAGCGCGAGCGTCGTGGACAGCACGTGCGCGCGCCGCGCCTGCCGCCATCCGGGCTCGGGAGCGGGCGATGCGGAAATGGAACCCATGAGTTTCAATTTGTGCGGCCGCGGCCCCGGAACAAGGCCGGCCCACTGCGAGGCCGGCCGCTCGCCGCGCCGCGGTACGGCCGGGCTCAGGCCGCCCTGGCGGGGGCCGTGCCGAGGTACATCGCGAGCGCCGCCGGGATCAGGAGCAGATAGCAGACCGCGGCGATGACGAGCGTCGTCGAGATCCCGAACGCGATGCTGCATGCGACCGCGAGCGTCGCCGCGAGCACGCCCGCGGCGCCGTTGATCCCCCAGAACCAGGGGGTGGGCGTCCGGTCGAGGGCCGAGACGAGGCGCATGCCGGTGGGGAAGCCGAAGCCCATCAGCAGGCCGGCGGGCGCGATCACGAGCACGCAGAGCGCGGCCCGGATGAACAGGCCCTGGCTCTCGACCGCGAGCAGGACCTCCGGCAGCCAGAACGGCAGGAGCAGGAGGTAGACGCCGGTGAGCCCGGCCCAGAGCACGAACCGGGACCGCCGGTCGAGCGGCACGCGGTCGGAGACCAGGCTGCCGATGCCGGTCGCGAGGATGATCGAGAACAGGACCACGCTCAGCGAGTAGATCGGATGGCCGAGGAACACGCTCATCCGCTGCAGGAGCCCGATCTCGGCGCTCATGAACCCGATCCCGATGAGCATGAAGTAGGCGGTGCCGGCGTAGGCGAGGCGCGGGCCCACGTCCCGGACGGCGTGACGGAGCGGGATCACGATCGTCGCCAGCACGAGCACGAGCGAGACCAGGAACAGGATCAGGAGCGTCGCGGTCGCGAACAGGTTGCCGCCGATGACCCCGGCCTGCCCGGTGACGAAGGCGAGATCGATGGTCCGGAGCGGGTCGTAGAGCGGCAGCTGGTTGAAGAAGAACGGCCGGTCGTCGGTCGGCGGGGTGAGATCGAGCGCGAGGCTGGACGTGTAGCGGTCCAGCTCGCTCCGGCTGGATGCGCTCGCGATCCTGCTCAGGATTTCCGAATCCGGCGTGCGGCCGGGGCTGATCACGACCGTGTAGTCGAGGTCCGCCGCCGCGCGCTCGAGCGTCTCGACGGCGTCCGCCGGCAGCGGATCGCGCCCGAGGACGAGCGTAGCCACCCGTTCCGAGACGGCGAGGAAGACGTGCTGGCGCGGGTCTTCGGCGCCGTTCTCCATGGCGGCCGCCATCGCAAGGCTGACCATCCGCCCGGTCTCCTCGACCCGGTCGGGGTCGTACCAGCGGCTCACGGTGTAGACGCCGCCCGGGTTCAGCCGGTCGAGAAAGATCTTCCAGGCCTGGACCGTATAGAGGCCGTTCTCGGTCAGCGAGAACGCGCCGGCGCCGGTCGCCGCCCAGGTGTCGACCAGCGTCATCTGGATGATGTCGAAGGTCTCGTCGCTGCGCGCGAACCAGCTCCTCGCTTCGTCGACCTCGATCTCGATCCCGGACATGTCGTTGATGCCGGCGAACTCGGCGAAGCCGGGCTCGCTGGTGAGCAGCCGGTGCAGGACCGGGTTGATCTCGACGCCAGTGATGTCCGGGACGCCGAAGAGACGGGCGCTCAGGATGTCGCGCCCGCCACCGACGCCGATCACTGCGGCCTTCTCCTGGTCCGGCAGATGGTAGGCGAGGTTGGTGACGTCGTACCTGAGGAAGCCCGCGTCCTCGATCGAGCCGTCGACCTTGAAGGTGGTGGTGCCGGCCGAGCCGTCGATGTTGAGGCCGCGCTGGCGGACCGGCCAGTCCGCCGAGACGAACGTCGGCGAGGGGCCCCACATGTGCGGGTGCGGGTTGCCGGTGTCGAACACGATGATCCGCGAGAACGAGTTCCACTCCTCGAAGATGCGGACGTCGAGGCGCTCGGTCTGGCCCTTGACGAACACCGGATGCAGGCCGTGCGGGCTCGCGAGGTCGTTGACGACCGCGCCCGCGACCAGCACCAGAAGCAGCGCCGCCGGCCGCCGCTGCAGCCAGGCGAGGCGCGGACGGTTCGCCGGCGCGCCGCCGATCCTCGAGGTCGAGAAGAGCACGGCCGCGAGCGCGGCGAGCGCCGCCGTCCAGAGCACGGCGCTCGGCCCGTCGACGGCGTTGAGCAGCGCCAGCACGCCGAGGCAGCCGAGCGCGGCGCCGGCGAGGTCGGTGCCGTACACACGGCCGATCGGGAAGGGGCTGCGGGTGAGCGCGAGGCTGATGACCACCCCCGAGAAGAAGAACGGCAGCGCGAGGCAGATCGCGAGCTCGGCCCAGATCAGGATCGAGATGAGGCTCGGCCGCGCGAGCGGCGGAATCGTCAGCTGCGCGGCGAACCCGAGCACCATGCTGAGCGCGAGCGCGCTGCTGAAGTAGGTGAGGTCGTGCGACAGCGTGGCCTCGGTGAACCGCTCCCGGCGCAGGTAGACCCAGACCGAGCCGGCGGTCAGCCCGAACATCGCGATGCTGATCGCGAAGAACGCGAGGTGGTACCACGACACGACCGAAAGGATCCGCGTCTGCACCAGCTGCAGCATCAGGGTTGCACCGGCGACCAGGAAAAGTCCGCCGTAGAACCCGATGTGGCGGCGCATGCGACGGACCTCCCGTTTGCTGAACGCGGCCATCGTTCTTCTGGCGCAGGTCGCGGCCACGAGCGCAACGTCGGCAACGCCGGGCTCGTTCCCGCTCCGACTTCGACGCCGGGGACGCGTCACATTAAGGCACGACGTGGCGCTCGCCCAGGCTCGCGCGGCGGGCGGCAGATGCGCTCCGCGGGCGCTTCATCCTTCGGCAAGCGGTGGTGTGCGATGGGTGCAGGCTCGAGGTGGAGGATGCCGATGAGGACCCGCAGCGACGGCAGATGGCAGTGGGTGCGCCCGCGGGTCGACCTCCGGCACCTGCCGGTGACGGTCGATCTGTCGCCGGCGCGGAACTTGGTCTGGCCGGGGATCGGGCTCGGCGCGATCCTGTTCGCGGTCGCCGCGCAGCACCTGCTGCGTCATCCGCCGCAGAACCTCGCCATGCTGGTCATGATGTTGCCGTTCCCGGGCGCCGGCCTGGCGATCGCGGCGTGGTGCGGGATCAGGGCGTTCGAGCGTCGCATCGTCACGTTCGCGCGCGACGGCGTGTCGGTCGAGGAGCGCACCTTGCTGGGCCGCCGGGCCTGGCGGCTGCCGTACGACGCCTTCGAAGGCGTGGTCTACAAGCGCCGCAGCGGCAAGACGAGGCGCAACCCGGTGCTGTACCAGGTCATCGAGCTGGCGCATCGGGACCCCGGCCGCTCGATCCCGCTCTACGTCAAGGTCGGCGAGAAGCGTCCGATAAAGCTCTGGCAGGCGTACGCGGAGGCGCTCGGCCTGCCCGCGATCGAGGACCGGAACTCGCCGGACAAGCCGGACGCGGTGCTCTTCAGCTACGGTCGGCGCCCGCTCCGCTCGCCATTCGCTGACGGTTGAGCGACCGCACCGGGAGGATGGGGCGCCGTCTCGTCGGTGAGCTGGCGCGACCGCGGCGGATGTCGCACCGGGGCCCTGAAGCCGTCGCTCCGAAGCCAGCAGGGCGCAGCGGGCGAACCGAGGGGCGCCGAGCACCTCCACCAGCGGTCTGGAGCCACCCATCCCGGAGCGACGCATGGGCTGCCGGTCGAGCCCGGGGGGCCAGCACCCTTGAGCCGAATGGCGCGGGGGATTCGTCGAATCGGCGTGCGCGCGCCTCCGTCAGGTCTCGCAAGGGGCCGGGCGCCTCGGATGCGGTCGCCCCGGAGGCGACGGCGCGCCCTGCCCGTCGTCGACGCCGGCCGCCCGCGAGCGCCTCAGCAGTTCCCCTTCTTGGCCTGCCCGGGCGGGCAGAAGTGACCGTGGCCCATGCCGAACAGGGGCGAGCTGATCTCGGCGCTCGGCCCTTTCAGCTCGGCGCTGCAGCCGGCCAGCGCGGCGGCGAAGAGGATCGCCATGGTGATACGCAGCATCGAAGCTACCTGCCGTCGGTTCGTGGAAAGCCGATCCTAAGGGTCGATCACGAAGGAAGGGTTAGGGCCGGCCCGGCAACCGACGCGCATGGCGATGGCGCGGCCGGGCGGCGGGGCGGGCAGGGAGCGGTCAGCCGACGGCGAACAGAACGAGCGCGTAGCGCGCCGCCTTTCCGATCAGCACCAGGACGACGAACGGCACGAAGGGCGTCCGCAGCAGCCCCGCCACCAGCGTGAGCGGATCGCCGACGACCGGCAGCCAGCTGAGCAGCAGGCACCAGATGCCGAACCGCTGGAACCAGCGGGACGCGCGTTCGTAGGGAGCGCGCCGGCGCGAGATGCGCGGCTCGATCCGGGCGGCCGCGTAGCGCCCGAGCAGCCAGTTGACGACGGCGCCGAGCGTGTTGCCGGTCGTCGCGACCAGGAGCAGGAGCGACCGGTCCGCCGCTCCGGCGACGGTCATGGCGGCGAGCACGGCCTCGGACGACATGGGGAGGATCGTCGAAGCCGCGAACGCGGTCAGGAACAGGAGGGCGAGGTCCAAGAGCCCGGTCCGGCCGCTCGATCCGTCGCTCGCAGCGGTGTCACCGACCCGGTGCGGAGGACCGGCGCCTCGCGCTCACCCCGCCTCGTCTGATCGCCCGCCGGCATCCAGAGCGGATTCGATCGGCGCGGAGCCCGCGCTCGCGCCGCTCCAGCCGGCCCCGTCCGGACGCTTGCGCGGGAGATCGTTCTGGCAGTCGACGCCGAGGTGGAGCGCCGCCTTCGCCAGGAGGTGCGCGCTGACCGGGGCGGTCATGAACAGGAACAGCATGATCAGGACGTCCTGGGAGCGCACCTCGCCCTCGTGCCAGCTGAAGTACAGCGCCGAGGCGACCAGCAGGGCCCCGACGCCCAGCGTGGTCGCCTTGGTGGGGCCGTGCAGCCGCAGGAAGAAGTCCGGGAAGCGCACCATGGCGACCGAGCCGGCGAGCGTGAAGAAGGCGCCGGTCAGGATCAGGAGCGCGATCAGGCTCTCGACCAGGAAGGCGGCGCTCATTTGATCACCTCGCCGCGCAGCAGATAGAGGCTGAGCGCGACCGTGCTGATGAAGCCGAGCATGGCGATCACCAGCGAGGTCGCGAAGTAGGTGTCCTGCCGGAGGTGCAGGCCGGCGAGCGTCAGGAGCGCGATGGCGTTGTAGGTGAGCGTGTCCAGGCCCAGCACCCGGTCGGGCAGGTGCGGTCCGCGCCCGATCCGGTAGAGGTCGAGGAGCAGCGCCGCGCCGACGGCGCCGAACGCGATCTGGAGCGCGGTCGCGATCATCCGAGGATCTCCTTCAGGGGCGCCTCGTAGCGGGCCTTGATGTGGGCGATCGCCCGCTCCGGGTCGGGCTCGTGCAGCCAGTGGACCAGGATCTGGGCGTGCTCCGGGTCGAAATCGGCGACGAGCGTCCCGGGCGTGATCGTGACGATGCTGATCAGCAGGACCTGCGCGTAGGGATCGCGGCATTCGAGCTGAATGGTCGCGAACTGCGGCTGCAGGTCGGCGGAGCGGCGGGTGAAGGTGAGCCGGGCGACCGTCGTGCAGGCGACCAGGATGTCCCAGTTGACCTGGAAGAACAGGCGCCAGAGCAGCGGCAGCCGGTGGAAGGGCGGGCGTTCCGGCCAGTAGGCTCGCGAGAGCAGCGGCAGCCCCACGCCGAGCGCCGCGCCGAGCAGCACCTGGCCCGGCTGGACGCTCATGTTCAGCGCGAGCCAGATGATCAGGAGGCTCAGCGAGAGGACGGGGTGAGGCAGCACCCGATCCACGGCGGTCATGGGGCCGGCTCCGCCGCGGTTGGCCGGAACTCGAGGACCGCCTGGACGTAGCCTGCGGGGTGGCTCACCTGGGCGGCGGTCGCGCCGGCGTAGTCGACCACCGGGCCCGCGCCCACGGTCAAGACGGCGCTGCTGCCGATCAGCGCCAGCCCCGGCAGGAGCGCGCCGCCGGCGCCGCGGCGGCGGGCCTCCGGCTCGTCGGCCACGGTCCAGAAGACGATGCTGCCCGCCCGGCTGCAGCCGATCAGGCCGAGCAGCGCGCTCCCGAGCACGGAAGCGAAGATCCAGGCGGCCGCGCCGCTGTCGTGCGCGCTCTGGAGGAGCATCATCTTGCCGATGAAGCCGCTGAGCGGGGGCAGGCCGAGCAGAGCCACGGCGGCGGCGAGGAAGCCTGCGCCGAGGAGGTAGGGCTGTCTGAGCCGTGGCCCCGGGATCAGGCGGGTGCCGAGCCCGCCGCGCTGCGCGGCGATGCTCTCCAGCAGCAGGAAGAGGCCGGCCGTCACCAGGGTGCTGTGCGCGAGGTAGTAGAGGCCGGCCGTGATCGCCTCCTCGCTGGACAGGGCGAACGCGATCAGGAGGGTGCCGACCGAGGCGATCAGGAGGAACGTGACCAGCTCGCGCAGCGCCCGGCTCGCCATCACGCCGACCATGCCGGCCCAGAGCGTCACCAGCGCCGCCGGCAGCAGCCAGTCGCGGGCCAGCCAGGCGAGCTCGCCCGCGTCGGGGCCGAAGACCAGGGTGAAGATGCGCAGGATGCAGTAGGCGCCGACCTTGGTCATGATGGCGAACAGGGCGGCGACCGGCGCCGACGCCGCGGCGTAGCCGTCCGGCAGCCAGAAGTGCAGCGGCACGACCGCGGCCTTGAGGCCGAAGACCACCAGGAGGAGCACGCCGCCGATCTGCGCCAGCGCGGCGTGGCCGGGCTCGAGGCCGGCGACCACCCGGGCGAGATCCGCCATGTTGAGCGTGCCGGTGATGCCGTAGAGCAGGCCCACGGTCATCAGGAAGAGCGCCGAGCCGACCAGGTTCATGGCGACGTAGATGGTGCCGGCGCGCAGCCGCCCTTCGCCGCCGCCGTGCAGCATCAGGCAGTAGGACGCGATCAGCAGGATCTCGAAGAAGACGAACAGGTTGAACAGGTCGCCGGTGAGGAAGGCGCCGTTGATGCCGGCCACCTGGAACATGAACAGGGCGTGGAAGTTGGGCCCAGCCTGGTCCCAGCCGCGGACGGCGTAGGCCATGCTGCCGAGGGCCACGAGCGCGGCGAGCACCAGCATGTACGCGCTCAGCCGGTCGAGGACCAGGACGATCCCGAGCGGGGGCATCCAGTCGCCGACCGCGTAGACCCGGATCTGGTCCGTGTCCGCGAGCACGAGGAGACGGATGGCGATCGCGAGCAGCGCCAGCACCGCTCCGACCGCGAGCGTCCGTTGCGCCAGCCGCCCGGCGCGCACGAGGAGCAACTGGACGGCGCCGATCACGATCGGCAGCGCCACCGGCAGCACCATCAGGTGGTTCATTGCGGCTCGCCGTCGTCATCGACCTCGCCCTCCAGCCGGTCCGAGCCGAGCTCCAGGCTCGAGCGCACGGCGAGAAGGATCACGAAGGTGGTGACGCCGAAGTTGATGACGATCGCGGTCAGCACGAGCGCCTGCGGCACCGGGTCGGGGTAGCTCCCGCCGGGCTCGCCGAGGATCGGCACCGAGCCCAGGACCAGGCCGCCCATGGCGAGGACGAAGAGGTTGCCCGCGTGGCTAAGGAGGAGCAGCCCGAGGATCGCCTCGTAGGCGCGGGTGCGCAAGAACAGGTAGACCGCGGCGGCGGTGAGGACGGCGATGGCGCTGGCGACGAGCCCCTCCACGACCGGCTCCTCAGGCCCCTTCCGGAGCGCGGGTCTCGATCCGGCCGATGTTGACGACGGCGAGCAGGGTGGCGCCGGCGACGGTCAGCGAGACGCCGAGGTCGAACAGCATGACCGTGCCGAGCTCGAGCTCCCCGATCAGGGGCAGGTGGAGGGCCAAGTGCGCGTGGGTGAGGAAGGGCTCGCCGCGGAGGAGGCCCGTGAGGCCCGCGAGCGCGGCGATCAGGACCCCGCAGGCGACGCTCGTCCGGTAGCCGATCGGGATCCGCCGCTCGGTCCAGCCGACGCCGTGCGCCATGTACTGGATCAGCACCGCCATCGCGACCACGAGGCCGGCGACGAAGCCGCCGCCGGGATGCGCCTCGCCGCGCAGGAACAGGAACACGGCCACGAGATGCGCCAGCGGCAGGAGCAGGCGGGCGATGATCACGAACTGCAGCGGATAGGGATCCCATGCCTGCTCCGGCCGGATCATCCGCCGCCGCGGCAGCTCGCCGCCGAGCTGGTCGAGAAAGCGGCGCACCAGCGCGAAGACGCCGAGCGCGGCGATCATCAGGACGCTGATCTCGCCGAGCGTGTCGAAGGCACGGAAGTCGACCAGCACCAGGTGGACCAGGTTCCGCCCGGTGACCTCCGTCGCCTCGCGCAGCACCTCGCGGGCGACGATCGCCTCGCGCGGGCGCAGCATGACGACGAAGGCGAGGATTCCCACCCCCGCCCCTGCGCCGAGCGCCAGGGCAGCGTCCCGGATGCGACGGCCGGCGGGCGGGCGCGGGACCTCGTCCGGGCGGGGCAGGAGGCGGATCGCCAGCAGCAGGAGGAGCGTGGTCACGATCTCGACCGTCACTTGCGTGAGCGCGAGGTCGGGGGCCGAGAGGTGGGCGTAGCCGAGGACCACCATGACCCCGGCCGCGCTCACGAGGATGAGCGCGCTCACCCGCCGCTCGTGCATCCAGACCGCGCCGGTCGCGGCGACGACCAGGATCGCCCAGCCGACCACGGCGGCCGGCGTCGCGGGCGAGCCTGCCATCGGCATGACGTCCACCCGCACCCATGCCGGCCCGCTCGCGATCAGCCCCGCGAGCAGGATGGCGCCGAACAGGACCGCGAGGTAGCGGGGCAGCGAGCGGTTGTGCACGCCCTGGAAGATCGCGCGCGTCCCGGCCACCCCGCGGTCGTACGTCCGCTGGAACAGGACGCTCGCATCCGGCATCACGCGCGGCACGGCCGCAAGGCGGGAGCGGGCGGCCGCCAGCAGGAGGCCACCGCCGAGCGCCGTCAGGCCGAGCAGGAAGGGCAGGGTCAGCCCGTGCCAGAGGGCGAGCTCCGCCTCTGGCGGCGGGCCGGCCATGACCGCTGCCGTGGCGCTCTCGATCACGCGGCCGGCCAGCATCTCCGGGAGCAGCCCGACCGCCAGGCAGGCCGCCGCCAGGACCGCCGCAGGGAGCGTCAGGCCGATCCCGGGCGGGTGCGCGTCGGGCGGCGCCGCCGCATCGGAGCCGAGGAAGGCCCGCCCCGCGAACGCGAAGGCATAGCCGGCGCTCAACAGGGCGCCGAGCGTCGCGAGAGCCGGCAGGACCGCCCCCTGGACCTCGGGCGCAGGCAGCTCGACGACCGCCTCGAGCATCATCTCCTTGCTGATGTAGCCGCCGAGCGGCGGCACGCCCGCCATCGCAGCGATGGCCAGGAGCGCCGTGAGGCTCAAG
>DASUSF010000211.1:0-6635 GCA_036375275.1 Geminicoccaceae bacterium
GTTGTCGCACTCGAATCCGTAGAGCGACCCGAGCATGCAGAACCCCTCGGCGACGATGTTGCCGTTGGGGTCGCGCAGCCGAACGTCGAAGTCGGGCCGCCACTCGTAGAAGCAGCCCGAGAAGAAATCACAGAACAGCCGCGGCTCGCCGTCCAGAATGGTCACCGCGACCGCGAGCGGGGCGCTCGTGTCGTCCACCGGGATCGCGACCTGCGTCGCCGTGCTGCCCGCGACCTGCCCGGTGCCGACGCTGTGGGTCGGGAAAGCCGTCGGCGCGGCCAGTCCCGATGCCGCGGCCGCGACGGCCGCCTCGGCGTCGATCAGGCCGTGCCCCCAGTCGTTGTCCTCGGTGCCGCCGCCGGCATTGGGGCCGCGATCCTGCGCGGTGCTCTGCAGCAAGGTCTTGACCGCGGCCGGGGACAGCGTCGGATCGGCGTGCAGCATCAGCGCCACCGTTCCCGCGGTGAAGGGCGCTGCCATCGAGGTGCCACTCAGGCTCGCGTAGCATTCGGGATTGCAGCCGGCCTCGAGGATGGTGCCGGCCCAGAGATCGGGATAGCCGGCGATGACGCTGACGCCGGGTGCCACGATGTCGGGCTTGATGCGGTTGTCGGCCGTCGGGCCGCGGCTCGAGAAGGGGGCGAGGTAGATGCCGTCCGACTCCCCCGCGGGCTCCGCGGATGTGGACCATTCGGCCACCGCGCCGACCGTGATGGCGAGGCGCGCCGCGGCGGGGCTGCTGATGGTGTAGGGACCGGCGCCGCTGTTGCCGGCCGCGACCACGACCACGACACCCTCGCCCACGGCCGCGTCCACCGCCTGGCTCAGGAGATCGGTGCCGTCGGAGCTGCCGACCTCGCCGAGGCTGAGGTTGATCACGCGGACCCCGAGCTGATCGGCGCACCACTCGACGCCGGCGATGACGTCGTCGGTGGTTCCCTGGCCGTTCGCGTCCAGGACCTTGGCCGCATAAAGGGAGGCGCCGGGCGCGACGCCCCGGTACAGCGCAGCACCCGCCTGATCGCCGCCATCTGGCGCCGTCCCGTCGCCGGCGGCGATCGAGGCGACGTGGGTGCCGTGCCCCTGGTCGTCGTATGGCTCGAGCGAGGTGCCGACGAAGTCGACGAAAGTGATGTCCTTGCCGTCCAGCTGCTCCTGGTCCGCGAACACGCCGGTGTCGACCACGCAGATGCCGACGCCGCTGCCGTCGACCCCCGAGCCGCCGGACGCGACCTCGAGCTGCGCGGCATCGACCCCGAAATCGCGCCGCTCCGCCTCGAGGAAGGCGTGGACCGGCGCCACCTCCTCGACCCGCACCACGCCCGGCAACCGGGTCAACGCGTTGACCTGCCCCGCCGTGAGCCGCGCGGCAAAGCCCGGGATCAGGTCGTACTCGTGGCGGAGCTCGACCGTGCCGAGCGCCCGGCGCGCCGCCGCGGCCCGCGCCGGCGTCGTGAACGCGGCGATCACGTCGAACCGCTGGT
Organism: Geminicoccaceae bacterium; assembly: GCA_036375275.1. Taxonomy (GTDB): domain Bacteria; phylum Pseudomonadota; class Alphaproteobacteria; order Geminicoccales; family Geminicoccaceae; genus DASUSF01. The sequence goes on from DASUSF010000211.1 coordinate 1,485, forward strand.
TCGCGGGTGCGCCTGCGAGCCGGGCCGCGAGGCCGTCCGCGATGCCGTCGCCGTTCCGGTCGCGCTGATCGGGGCCAGGCTCGACCTCGCGCGCGGCCGGCACATCGGGCACGGGCACGAGGCGCCCCGATCGGCCGGCGGGCGGTGGATCCGTCGGCTCAAGTCCGGCCGGCGCGTCGAGCAGCGACTCCGCGAGCGCCGGAGCGGACAAGAGGGCCAAGGCGAGCAAAGGAGCGAGCGGAGAAAGGCGGCGCATCGGTCTCATCCTCTTCGATCAATTCGACGATCAAAGCGGGCCGACCTCACCCCCGACCCGCGGACCGGGCCGGTGACGGGAGCGAGATTCCCATCTTCACAATGTAGATGAAGTGGATCAGGAAGATCTAGGAAAATCGGGGCGAGGTCGATGCGCTCTGATGACGATGCCTGATTGAGATGCGAGGTCTGGTTGCCCGGCCCGCCGGAGAGGCCACGCCTCTCTCTTCGAGGCCTCGGCGCCACGCCCGTAGTCGCGGGCGGGCGCATCCGCCCGCCCGGGAAGAAGGTGGATGCTCGTCAGGCCGGACCCAGGGGCAGCCGAAGGTACGACGGGGTCGGGCAGCCGCCGACCCCGCGGTGAAGAAGGGTTCCGGCCGCGCTCAGGCGAGCATGTCGCGTACGGTCTTCTCGAACAGGTCGAACATCTTGTCGAGGTCGGCGCTCTTGGCGACGAGCGGCGGCGAGAACTCGAACACGTCCATCGCCACCCGGGTCATCAGCCCGTTCTCGAAGCAGGCCTTCATCAGCTCGAAGCCGCGCTTGCCGGGCTGTCCCTCCATCGGCGCGAACTCGACCGCCGCCATCAGCCCGATGTTCCGGCAGTCGATCACCTGCGGCAGGTCGCGGCAGGCGTGGATCCGGTCCTCGAAATGCTGCTCGATCTCGCGCACGTGCTCGAAGACCCCTTCTTCCTTGTAGGCCTCGAGGGCAGCGATGCCGGCCGCGGCCGCGACCGGGTGGCCGGAGTAGGTGTAGCCGTGGAACAGCTCGATGACGTGCTCGGGCCCCTTCATGAAGGCCTGGTAGATCTCGTCCTTGGCCGCGACCGCGCCCATCGGGACGTGGGCCGAGGTCAGGCCCTTGGCCATGGTGATCATGTCCGGGACGACGCCGAAGCGCTCGGCGGCGGTGGCGTGACCGAGCCGCCCCCAGGCGGTGATCACCTCGTCGAAGATGAGCAGGATGTCATGCCTGGTGCAGATCTCGCGCAACCGCTCGAGGTAGCCGACCGGCGGCGGGTAGACTCCGACCGACCCCGCGACCGGCTCCACGATCACCGCCGCGATGGTCGAGGGGTCGTGGAGCGCGCAGAGCCGCTCGAGGTCGTCGGCCAGCTCCCGGCCGTGCTCCGGCAGGCCGCGGGTGAAGGCGTTCCGCTCGAGGTCGAGGGTGTGGCGGATGTGGTCGACGCCACCGAGCATGGGACCGAAGGTGCGGCGGTTAGCGACCATGCCGCCGACCGACATGCCGCCGAAGCCGACGCCGTGGTAGGCGCGCTCGCGACCGATCAGGCGGATGCGCTGGCCTTCGCCCCGCGCCCGATGGTAAGCGAGAGCAATCTTTAGAGCGCTATCAGCGGCTTCTGACCCCGAGTTGCAGAAAAAGATGCGATTGAGGCCGGTTGGCATCTCGTGGGCGACCCGGGACGCGAGCTCGAACACCGGGGTGTGCCCGAACTGGAAGGTCGGCGCGAAGTCGAGGGTCGCGACCGCCTTCTGCACCGCCTCCACCACCTTCGGATGGCAGTGGCCGAGGTTGGCGCACCACAGCCCGGCCGAGCTGTCGAGGATGTCGCGGCCGTCCGGCGTCTTGTAGTAGAGCCCCTTGGCGCGCGCGACCATGCGCGGATGCTGCTTGAACTGGCGGTTCGGCGTGAACGGCTGCCAGAACGATTCGAGGTCGTTCGGCATCGGCGTGGTGTCGTCCCTGCGCCGCAGCATGTCGAGCATCAGGCCCTCCCGGTTCGTCGTGCCCGCCGCCTGCGCGGCAGTGGTGTTCGATGCGGGCCCCAGGATACGCGCGGCCGGACGGCGTGGCGAGGGCAATGCCGGGTGGCTCGGGTGCGCGGGAGCGCGCGCCGGCGGGAGTCAGTCCCGGACCAGGCCGACCACCAGGGAGACCTGCTGCGAGCGATCGGGCGGCTTGAGCGGCTGCGGCGCCGGGCTCATGAACAGGATCCGTTCTCCGAGGGTGATCACGGCCTCGAGCGCGTAGGCGCCAGCTTCATCGACCGCGTCCGGATCGTAGCTGAGCACGAATGGGATCGGCGGCGCCATCCGGTCCTGGACGGTGGTTTCAGCGACCACCTCGCCCGGGTCGCCGGCCGCGGCCACCTCGATCAGCCGGACCGTCGTCTCCGCGCCAGGGGGCAGGCGAAGCCCCTCCCGATAGGCGACGAGCCCGCTGATCGTGACCGGCTCGGCCGCCACCGGCGCGGCCACGGCCACCATCAGCGCGAGGACGAGGAGTGGCAGGGCGCGCATTCAGCCTCCGCGGCACCATCGTGGTCCGGCAGGTCCGGATGATGGCGCAGCGGCGCCCTTTTCGCAATCCGAGGTCCAGAACCCGGGCGGGGCCGGGCGGCGGCCGCGGCCGCGTCAGGTCGCGCCCTTCTCCGTCGCCTGGTCGACCGGCGCCGCCGGCGTGATGCTCGGGATCTGGAGCTGCTCCTGCACCAGCTTCGCCGTCGCCAGCAGCTGCTCGCGGTCCATCTGCCCGATCAGCGCGTAGGCGAGGCCGCCCGTGGCCCAGTAGACGAGGCTCACCCCGCCGGTCTCGCCGCCGTAGCGCACGGTGTCCTCGTGCCAGCCGCTGAGGCTGCCGCTCGGCATCGGGAAGCGCCCGCGGATGTAGAGCGTGATCCGCTGTCCGGCCTCGCCCTCGTACATCAGCTGTCCGGCCGGCCGCCCGGACGACGGCAGCAGCCGCCCGCCCACCAGCCGCAGGCCGACAGCCTGCAGGCTCGGGGCCTGGATCGTGGTCCCGAGCCGGTCCGACAGCCAGAGCAGGAGGGTATCCTCCTGATCGGCGCCGAACTCGACCGGGTGGCGGCCGTCGATGGTGTAGACGGCGTGCGCCTGAGCGGCGTTCCGGGCGAAGCTCGAGGCCTCGCTCTCCACTCCGGCAGGTGACATCCGGTCGTTCAGGGACCAGCCCGCGAAGCCGCTGGCGAGCGCGAGGGCGATCAGCGCTGCGGCGCGCATGGCCTGACCAGGTCCCGCGAGGCCGCTGAACGCGCCGCTGCGTCCCGCCTCGGGATGCACGTAGCGTCCCACCCGGAGCCTCGCCGGCAGCGGCTCGTGCAGCACCTCGTCGTAGGTCAGGTGCATCGCCTCGTTGAGCGCACGGTAGTCGCTCGCCCGGGCGGCCTGGTCGGGCGACGCCGCGAGGTTGGCCATGGCCGCCCGACGCCGGTCGGGGGGCAGATGGCCGTCGACGAAGGCGTGAAGGTCGGCCTCGTCGATCTCAGGCCGATTGTCCGTCATGGCACCATCCGCAACTTCGTGGTCCGTTCCGCGGGGCGCACGTTCCGTTCGTAGGACAAGAGACGCCGCAGCGCCTCCCGCCCACGGTGCAGGCGCGACATCACCGTGCCCACTGGTACCTCGAGGACGTCAGCCACCTGCTTGTAGTCCATCCCTTCCAACCCGACTAAGAGCAGAACCTGTCGCTGCGCTTCGGGAAGTGTTTTAAGGGCCTTCGCCAAGTCCCTGATTTCTAACGAATGCTCCTGTGTCGATGGCGTCCCCTGCTCAGGCTGGTCCTCCAGCGGGTCCTGGAACTCCCCCCGGACGAAGCGGCGGCGCTGGTTGTTCACGTGAATGTTGTGGAGGATCGTGAACATCCACGCCCGCATGTTCGTGCCGGGCTTCCACATGTGCTGCCGCGACAACGCCCGCAGCAGCGTCTCCTGAACGAGGTCGTCGGCTCTCGCCGGATCGCCGAGCAGCGCCCGGGCGTACCGCCTGAGCTTCGGAATCTGCTGAGTGATCAGTTCCTCGGCGTCGGTCACAACGCTGCCATCAGCCCGATCCATCCTGCCGCCGGCCGCGCTGTGCCGCTTCAGGCTCTAGGTGTGGTTTCACGGACGCAAACACGTCCCCTATCTGAATATTCCGGCTCTTCAAGCCCTGAGTGAAGAAAGTCTCCGGAGCCCGACCCGGCTGTGGCGCGACGGCAACATCCGGTCTCACACGCCGAGCAGCGACTGCCGCCGGACCGGGTCGGCCGCCAGCCCGGCGGGGCTCCCCGACCAGGCGATCCGGCCACGCTCGAGCACGAGGCAGCGGTCGACGACGGCGACCAGTCCGGCGTGCGGCTTGTCGCTGACCAGGATGGTCAGGCCCTCCGTCTTGAGACGCTCCAGGCAGCGCCAGATCTCGGCCCGGATGAGCGGCGCGAGGCCCTCGCTCGCCTCGTCGAGGATCAGCATCCGCGGCGCGATGGCGAGCGCGCGGGCGATCGCCAGCATCTGCTGCTCGCCGCCCGAGAGGTGCTGGCCGAGGCTGGAGCGGCGTTCGCGGAGCCGCGGGAACAGCTCGAAGATCGCCTCATCCGACCACCGCCGCCGCGGGTCTCGGGCGAAGGCGACCAGATGCTCGCGCACGGTGAGGTTCGGGAAGACCTGCCGGCCCTCCGGCACGAGGCCGAGGCCGCGCCGGGCGATCCGGTGGCTCGGCCAGCCGCGGATCGACTCGCCGGCGAAGGCGATCGAGCCGGCGCGGACCGGCAGCAGGCCGACCAGGCAGCGGATCAGGGTCGACTTGCCCATGCCGTTCCGCCCGAGCAGGGCCACGACCTCGCCCGCCCGGACCTCGAGATCGAGCCGGTCGAGCACGGTCCCGGAGCCGTAGCCCGCGACCAGGCTCCGGACCTCAAGCATCGCCGAGGTAGGCCGTCCGGACCGCCGGATCGCGCCGGATGACCTCGGGCGGCCCGCTCGCGAGCGCGCGGCCGTCGACCATCACCGTGATCCGGTCGGCGAGCGCGAACACCGCGTCCATGTCGTGTTCGACCAGCAGGATGGCGTGGCCGCGGCGCAGCTCTCGCAGCAGCGCCAGCATGCGCACGGACTCCTCCGGCCCCATGCCGGCCAGCGGCTCGTCGAGCAGC
>DASUSF010000212.1:0-18007 GCA_036375275.1 Geminicoccaceae bacterium
TGTCGTCGAACGGCAACGCCTTCAGCACCCGGACGGCGAGCCAAATCGTCCAGGAGAACTTCAACCCGGGTTCGGAGACCCTGGAAGGCGGGCCGCTGTTCGGGGTGCAGTTCTCCTCGCTGCCCTGCTCCGACCTCAACACCCGGTTCGAGAGCAACAACGGCGGCCTGATCGACCCGCGGATCGATCAGGCCGCCGTTGTTGCTCTCGAACCGGGTGTTGAGGTCGGAGCACGGCAGCGAGGAGAACTGCACCCCGAACAGCGGCCCGCCTTCCAGGGTCTCCGAGCCCGGGTTGAAGTTCTCCTGGACGATCTGGCTGGCCGTCCGGGTGCTGAAGGCGTTGCCGTTCGAGGACAGGTACGCGCCGGTGATGGCCTTCGAGATCACCGCCAGCGTCGCCGCCGGGGCCGGCAGCCGGAGCCCGTTCAGGCCGCGCGGATCGACCTTCCCCAAGCCGGGGATGCGGACCCCGGTATCGGCTCCGTCCATGACGTAGACCGCGAGCACGTTGCCGACCCGGTCGGTGACGGCGATGGTGGCGGCGGCGCCCTGCGCCTCGGCCTCGGCGACCGCCTGGCGGACGACCCGGCGCACCTCGTTCGCGCTCAGGTTCTCGCGCGCCGGGAACTCGTTCGGCGTGTCGGCCGCCGCCGGCGAAGCCGCGATGAACGCCGCCAGGGCGGCGGCGACGAGCGCCGGACGGCTCCGCCCCGCCCGGCTCGGCCATGCTCCGGCGCGCGCTCCCCTGCGATCGCTGCCGGCCAGATCCCGCGCCTCGTTCTCGGCCACGACTGTCCCCGACTCTGGCGGAACGGGCTGCCCCCGTCTTGATGAAGAAACCCTACTGGCGCGGTCTGAAGGGGTCAACGTACGGCTCCGGTTCGTACAACGATTAGCCGCCGACTGTGGCCGCCCGGACCTCCGCCGGCAGCATCGGCCCGAGATGGTCCTGATGGTAGACGTGGCACATGATGCAGGTGGACGGCAGGCCCTGTTCCGCGTGCTGGCCGAGATGGCAGTCGCGGCAGGTCCCGATCTCCGGCATCAGGACGTCGGCGCTGGTCCCGGATTCCCGGGCTGCGTGGCAGTCGACGCAGGCCGAGGTGGTGTGGGCCGCGTGGTCGAAGATCGCCTTCGGCATCCAGATCTCGGCCACCCGAACCGGCTTCACTTCCCATTCGCCGGACGGGCTCGCCTCGGGGGCCACGGTCTCGTGACAGACCCCGCACAGCTGCCGGCCGAAGACGTCGGCGAGCTTCTGGTCGGAGACGAAGCGCGCTTCCGCGACCGGATCCGGCCGCGCCGCCGGCGCGGGCGACGGCGCCTGGCCGGCGGCCTCGCCGCCCGGTCGGCGGCGGAGCGTCGCCTGCTCGATCACCTCGAGCGCCTCCGGCGAGGCCTCGCGCAGCGCCTTGGCGGCATAGAAGTCGTTGATGACCGCGATCACCTCGTCCGGCTGACCGTGCGGCAGCTGGCGCGGGGGCGCGTTCGGATCGGAGCCGAGGCGGGCATCGGGGTCGAACTCGAGGCGGTGACACTCGGCGCAGTGCTGGGCCATGGTGACCGGCAGCATGCTGACCCCGCCGGGCTCGGGCCGGTGGCAGTCGGCGCAGGCGAGGCCGTCCGGCCGGTCCATCCGCTGCGCCGCCATCTGCAGCACGGTGCAGGCGTCCCGCTCCTTCTCGCTCGCCTGATCCGCCGGCACCGCGTCCTCGCCCTTGAGGCGGCAGACCTCGGCGGTGTGGATGTCGTGCGGGAAGCTGAGATTGGACACTTCCTTGGGGAAGGTCTGCGCGCCGAGCGCCGCCCGCTCGACCGTGCCGCTCGCCGGCTCGACCACCACCGAGACCCGGAACTGCGGGTGGTCGCGGCCGAAGTCGGTCGCGTTCTGGAGCGTGGTCTTGGGCTGGGTCGCGTCGAGATCGGCATGGCAGTCCGCGCACAGCGACTGCTGCACCGGCGTCACCCCGTCCGGACCGACGTGCTCGGTGTGGCAGCCGGTGCAGTCGGTGGCCTCGAAGCCCTCGAAGCCGAAGGTGGTGGTGTCGAAGTGGTGCTCGATGGTGTCGTGGCAGGCGGCGCAGGCGGTGTTCCGGACCGGGACGAAGGCGGTCTCGTGGCACGCCCGGCAGTCGTTGTTGAGCATCTTGTGCGAGCCCGACAGCTCGCCCGAGATCCAGAGCTGGTCGAACCCCATGAGCGGACCCCGCCCCTGGTCGGGCGCTTCCGCGGTGACCCGCTTCTCGGCGCGCGCGGGATCGTCGCCGAGGTAGGCGAGGATCGGGAGCGCGAGGGCCAGCCCGAGCACCAGCAGGAACAACGCCCAGGACAGCGAGCGGCGCCCGAGCCAGCCGCCCTCGAGCCGGGTCCGCTCGGGGCGGATCAGCTGGTCGACGGTCTCGGCCTGCACCGGCGAGACCAGCTCGACCGTGATCACGAAGTCGGCGTCTGGCTCCCGCCCGAGGAGCTTCAGGCGGTAGGGCCCGATCTCGATGTCGCTGTCGCTGTCGATCACCGCCCGGTCGGTCGGGATCTCGTCGACCCGGATCCGGCTGTCGTCGATCGCCTCGATGACCTTGTCGTGGGGGCGGACCAGGATCTGGGCGTGCTGGTAGTTGACCCGCAGGTCCTTGAGGAAGACCTCGTTGTCGGTGCCGCGCCCGATCCCGATCCGGTTGCCCGGGACCTCGATGACGTGATCGCTCGCCGACGTGCCGCCGCTCTTCAGGCGCTGCAGGGCGCGGATCTTGAGACGCACGGTCCCTCAGCCCCAGTAGTAGAAGACGGAGATGACGTGCGCGGTGAGCGCCGCGATCAGGGCCATGGTCAGCGGCACGTGGACGTACAGCCAGAGGTCCATCAGCGCCTTGTAGCGGATGTCCTTGCGCGCCCGCCGGAGCAGCTCCTGCTTGCGCTGCAGCGCCACCAGGAGCGCTCCTGCGCGCTCCCGCTGTTCGCCGGGCATCGATTCGGCTAGGGCGCGCACGTTGGCGATCGCCCGGGTGGTTCCGCAGCGCGGGTCGCGGCCCGAGATCTGGCGGAAGAACGAGCCGCCGATCCGGGTCTCGTTGCGGCTACGCCGGACCTCGTCGGCGAAGGCGTCGCCGAGCGGCAGCGCGTGGTCCGCCGCCTGGCGGTCGAGCTCGAGCATCTCGAGCGCCATCGCGTTGAGCGTCTGGTTCTGGCGGTTGCGGGTCATCATCGCCGGCAGGCGGGCGTAGTTCACGGCCCCCCACACCCCCGACAGGATGACCGCCAGCATCAGGAGGTAGGCGAGCGTGTGGATGTTCCAGCCGATCTGGAAGCCGGCGTGCAGGGTCGCGATCACGATCAGGCTGAGCCCGAGGTAGACGTGCGCCGAGAGCCAGCCCTTGAGCATCCAGTGGCCGGGGTTGTAGCGGCGCTTCTTGATCCCGAACCAGGTCAGCCAGAGGATGATCAGCGCGCCGATCGTGCCGAGGGTGTAGCCGAGCCAGGTGCCACCGTCGTGGCCGCCCTCGGGCTCCCAGACGACGTACGGCACGATGCACAGCAGGAGCAGGGCGACCATCGCCTTGACCCAGCGCATCTGCTTGTAGACCAGGAACGATTCCGGGGCGACGTCGACGAACGCGGCGCCGGTCGCGGCGCCCCTTCCACCCCGGTTCGGCGGCCCGCTCACGAGCGATGCACCATGGAATCGAGGAACTGCCGCGGGCTGACCCGGATCGCGGCGCCGGTCGGGCAGGCGCGGACGCACGCCGCGCCACCCTCGATGCCCTTGCACATGTCGCACTTGACCGCGACCTTCTGCGGCTGCGGGCCGTCGGTCTTCTTCTTGGACAGCATGTCCTGGCGCCGGTAGCCGCCCGGCCCGGGGCCGCGGCCGAGCAGGAGCCACTGCAGCAGCCCCGCCTTGGGCGGCGGCGGGGCGGCGAGCTGGATCACGCCATAGGGGCAGTTCGAGGCGCAGTTGCCGCAGCCGATGCAGGACTCGTCGATCCAGACCTCGCCGCTCGCCGCCCGGTGCAGGGCGTCGGGCGGGCAGTCGGTCATGCAGTGCGGGTGCTCGCAGTGCCGGCACGAGGTCGGCACGTGGATCATGGCGAAGGTCGGCCCGGCCTCGCGATCGAGCCTCGAGATGCCCTCGTGGACCTCGGCGCAGGCCTTCTCGCAGTTGTCGCAGCGGATGCAGAGCGATTCGTCGATCAGCAGGATGTCGGTCGCCTCGCCGATCCCCTGGTCGACCAGGAAGTCGGTGATCCCGCTCCACTGGTCGCGGCTCTCGCGGACCGGCTCCTGCGCCAGCCGGTCGAGGACCACCCGCTCGAGCTCGAGGCGGAGCTCGGGGCGGACGTCGAGCAGGCGCTGGAAGGCGTCGGCGTCGATCCGGATCGCCTCGGTGGCGATCGCTGCCCGGACCGTCGCATTGCGCGGCACGTTCCTGAGCAGCGCCATCTCGCCGACGATGTGCCCGGCCGGCTCGTACGCCAGGACCACGTCGCGGCCCTCGATCCGCTTGCTGACGGTGACCGAGCCCGAGCGGATCAGATACACGCTCCGGTCGTCCTCGGCCCCCTCCTCCATCAGCACCGCATCCGGCTCGAAGCGGATGATCTCGGCATCGTCGACGATCGTCGCCGCCTCGGCGTCGGTGAGGTCGGGGAGCAGATCCTCCTGGAGCTGCCGCATGATCGTCGTGCGCTCGAAGATCGCGCGCGCCTCGGCGACCGAGTTCAGGAGCTTGACCGCCGAGCGCCGGGCGAGCTCGATCAGCACGCAGTCGGTCCGGGCGCGGACCGTGCCCGAGCGCCTCCGGCCGGCGATCAGGGCGACCTCGCCGAAGAAGTCGCCCTCCTCGCGGACCGCGGTCCGGGGCGGCGCGTTGGGCCGCCGGTCGTCGACCAGCTCGATCTCGACCGAGCCCGAGACCACGCAGAACAGCGTGTCGCCGTAGTCGTTGCGCTGGAACACCGTCTCGCCGGCGAGCAGCACGTGGGTCTCGGCGTCGAGCAGGAAGTCCCTGAGCTGCAGCGTGGTCAGGCCGGTGAACAGCTTGACCTTGGTCTTGATCTCCTCGAGCGCCTGGTCGACCGGCGGCCGCCCCGGCATGCCGATCACCTTCTCCACCAGGAGCGGCTCGTCGGCGGGCGCGACCGGATGCCCGGCGATCGTCTCGATCACCTCGTAGCCCTGGTTCATGCAGTGCTTGATCAGCGGGTAGCCGGCGAGCGCGCCGATCGCGTAGAGGCCCGGGACGTTGGTCTCGTAGGTGACGCTGACCTCGGGGAAGCCCGGCCCGCCGGCCGGGATTTGGATGCCGCAGCTCTCGAGGAAGCGCCGCGGCGGGTCCGCCCCGAGCCGGGCGATGATCCGGTCGCAGCGGTAGTGCCGGTTGCCGGTCGGCGTCTTGAGCTCGATCCCGCCCGGCTCGACCTTGACCGGCGAGCTGCTCATCGCACCCTCGACCGTGCCGTTCGCCATCGCCTTCTCGATCGCGATCAGGTTGCCGGTCTTGGCGCGGGCGAACTCCGGGCGCCGGTTGACGATGATCACCTGGTTCTGCTTGGCGAGCGCGATCGCGTTCTCGATCGCGCTGTCGCCGGCGCCGATCACGACGATGGTCTCGCCCTCGTACGCCTCCGGATCGTCGAGCTGGTACTGGACCAGCGGCAGGTCGGCGCCCGGGCACGGCAGCTTCCGGAGGTTGCCCTGGACGCCGATCGCGAGCACCACCTTGCCCGCCTCGTAGGCATTGCCGTCCTGGAGCGTGACCTTGAACCCGGCGCCGTTGCCGCCCTTGATCGACTTCACCTCGGCGCCGTAGCGGATCGCCATGCCGGCGGTGTCGATCTCCTCGCCCCACTTGTCGAGGATCTCCTCGCGCGAGCCGGCCTGGAACGAGATGTCGCTCCTGAGCGGCAGGATGTCCGGCGTCGCCATGACGAACTTGCCGCGCTGGTACTTCTGGATGGTGTCGGCGTACAGCGGCGTGCGCTCGAGCACGACGTGGCTGAGGCCGCGCCCGGCCGCGCGGGCCCCGGCGCTCAGCCCCGCCGGGCCCGACCCGATGATGGCGACGTCGACGCGCTCGGCCATGCTGCCCCCTGAAGCTGGCTGCCGCCGGCGGCAGCCGGTGCCGTCACCTACGGGATAGGATGCACCTTTCCCCTCGAACCTGCACGATCTATCAGGGCGCGCCTACTGCAGCTTCCGGAGCGCGCCGAGGTGTGCGCTCGGCCGGTAGCGCTCGTCGTCTTCCACCGCGGCGTACATCTCGTTCATCACCTGCTCGTAGCGCTCGAAGGTCGCTTGGTCGAGCAGCCCGGCGTCGCGCATGGCGGTCGCGATCGTGCCGATCGCCATCGTGGTCTGCTCGGCGGCGACGTAGTCGACGTAGCCGCCGCGCTCGCCCTCCGCGACCAGGGCGTCGAGCACGCGCCGCAGCTCGGGCTCGGTGAACTCATGGGTGGCGAAGGCGTCGACCGCCCGGCTCGCGGTCTGGCGGAGCTGGCCCGCGGCGCTCCTGAAGTCGGCGGCGTCGCCCGCCGTCGTCCGGTGCAGGGCGAGCCCCTGGCTCCTCAGCTGCTCGGCGAGGGACGGCGCGATCACGCTCGCGATCACCCGCGTCATGATCAGGCTCGCGTCGTTGAAGCGGACCACGCCCGGGCCGAGCCCCGTGCTGCCCCGGTAGCGCCAGGTGCCGGCGCTCATCGGCTTGTGGCAGGCGTGGCAGTCGAAGAACGAGAGCTCCGGGAACAGGCCGGCCCGGCCGTACCGGCTGTCGGTCACCAGCTCGAGGGTGTTCTCGAGCGTCTTAGCCTGGCCGACCGCCCAGGTCCGCACGCCGCCGGGCGCGTCCTTGCGCTCGCGGTAGTCGTCGTCGACCACGAAGTGCGCCGGCTCGATCGCGGTGAAGGTGTCGAGCTCGAACGACAGCCGCGGATGGCCGGCGCCCATGATCCGGTGGGTCACGAACTTGGTCTCGTCGCCGAGATGGCAGGACAGGCAGAGCTCGCCCCGGGCCCGCGGATCGTCCGTCGGGTAGAGGCCGGCCTTGACGTTCCGCGCGTGGCTGGTTGCGTTGTCGTTGACCGTGTGCAGCTGCAGCCAGTCCTCGGCGCCGCCGTGGCAGGCCTCGCAGCCGACCCCGTCGCTTATCTGGAAGCGCGGGCCGCGCTGCGCCTCGGGCACGTTGTCGGCGTGACAGTCGAGGCAGATGTCGGCGGTGTGCGCCGCCTCCAACCCGAGCTTCTGCGCGATCCGCTGGCTGTCCTCGTTGAGCAGGAGGTTGTAGGCGCCGGCGTGCGCGTCCTCCCGCTGCCAGGTGCTGTACTCGTTCTGCAGCACCACGCCGCCCGGCGCCGGCGAGGACGCGCCGTGGCAGGCCGAACTCGCGCAGCTCGCGACGCCGAGGTGCGCCGCATCGGCGTGCTGCGGTACCGGCGGGAGAGCCTGCCCGAAGGCCACCGGGGACGCCCAGAGCGCTCCGACCGAGAGCAGTGCCCCGAACGAAAGGCGTGCCGGTCCCGCCATCATGCGCTTCCCCGCTTAGCCCCGCAGCGCGCGCCCCACGCGCCCGAACAAGAAGAAAGCACAAGCGGTTGTGCTGCTCAAGCTGTGGTTAATCCGCCGAGGCCCGGCGGGCCGCCGGAAACGGCCGTGGGAAGCGCTTGTTGCCGGCGCGCCACTAGAGCAATTTTCGATGAGGCGGATCCGCCTCGAACTACGGCGCGCCTTCGCTCATCGAAAGCAAAATTGCTCTGTCTCAACCGATTAGAGCAGCTTTATCCGGACGGGCTCGCGAACCGGATGCTGCTCTAGCGCGCGCGGAACTCGACCGGCGTCAGGCTGAGGGCGGTCCGGCCGATCGAGGGGTCGTCGAGCGCGTCGAGCAGCGCCGGGCGATAGGTGTCGATCGTCTCCCCGATCGGTCGGAGGTCGTCGAAGAGCCGGTTCTCGGTGACCAGCGCGGCCAGGTACCCGGTGCCGAAGGGACCGGAGATCTGCCAGTGGCGGACGCCGCTGGCGCGCTCGTCCTCCTCCACGCCGACCCGGATCATCGCCCCTTCATCGAGCTCGTTGTCGACGCGCAGCGGCTCCGGCAGGAGGTGAAACACTTCGCCGTTGTCGGTGTAGACGTCGAGGTACAGGTAGCCGCCGAGATCCTCGGGCATCGCCACCTCGACCACCAGATACTCCTGGTCGAGATAGACCCCGTCCTCCTTGTTGAGGAAGATCTCGGGCGTCGCCCCTGGCTCCGGCTCGACCGCAGCGAGCAGGGTTTCGGCGAACGCGCAGCCCGGCTCGTCTGCCGAGCACTCGAGCGTCGCGGCCCCACCGTCCGCCTCCGGCACGTCCGGCGCCGCGTCGGTTCGCACCGCCGCCACGTCGGTCTCCTCGGCCGCGCCGCCCTGCTGCTGATCGTCCGGGCCGGCCCCGGCGGCCTGCTCGCCCTGATCCGGCTCGGGCGGCACCTCGGTGATGCTCGCCGCATCGCTCCCCGGTGCCGGCGGCTCATCGCCGCCGGGCCGGTCCTCCTCGCCCAACGCCGCGAGGTCCTGATCGCCGGCCTCCTCCCCTTGACCACCTTCGTCGGTCGCGCCTGCCGGCGGTCCGCCATCGCCCGCCGGCTGATCCTGCTCGCGCAGCGACTGGGCGAAGGTCGGCTGGCCCGACTGCGCGCCTCCACCGCTCGGACCGGCGGCGACGTCCGCGGGCTCCTCCTCCGCGACACCTTCCTCCTCCGCGACGCCCTCCTCCTCCGCGGCGCCGGCCGGACCGGCCGGCGGCTCGGCGCCGGCAGCGGGCGGCTCGCCCGCCCCCTCCGGCTCGCCGGCCTCCTGGCCCGCGCCCGGCTCATCCTCCGCGCCTCCCGGCACGGCATCCGCGACCTCCGGCTCGTCCGGCGCATCGCCGCCCGAGAACGCCCAGAAGCCGCCGGCTCCCACCACCAGCAGCAGCACCAGGCCGGCCGCGACCGGCACCAGGCGCGAGTTCTGCATGATCGCGCCGAACTTCCTGGATGCGTCCCGGTACGGTGGCGGCGGGGGGACCGTTCCCGGTGCGCCGCCGGCTGGGCCGGTGGACGTCGCTCCGGTGGCGGTCGCTCCGGCCGTGTCCGTCCCGGTGGAGGTCGTGCCGGTGGAGGTCGCGCCGGTCGAGGTCGCGCCGGTGGACGTTCTGCCGGTGGAGGTCCTGGCGGTCTCGCCCACCAGGGTAGCGTCCGCCGTGCCCGCGACGACGCCTCTCGCAACCCCCGACGGCGCCGCCTGGTCGAGCGCGTCGAGGGCCGCGACCACGTCCTCGGCCGACGCCGGGCGGTCCGCCGGCTTCTTCGCAAGCAGCCGCTCGACCAGCTCGGCGAGCGATTCCGGAACCTCGGGCCGGACCTCGCGCAGCGGCGTCGGGTCCTTGAACAGGATGCCGTGGTAGACCGCGCTGACGCTTTCGCCCTCGAACGCGGGCTTGCCCGCCAGCAGCTCGTAGAGCAGCGCCCCGAGCGCGAACAGGTCGGTGCACTTGCTGACCTCGCCACCTTCCACCTGCTCCGGCGCCATGTAGCGGGGCGTGCCGATCCGCTGGCCCATCTGGGTCAGCTGCGCGCCGCCCTCCCGCTCGCGCTTGGCGGCGCCGAAGTCGGTCAGCTTGGCCATCTTGGTCTTGCGCTCGAGCAGCACGTTGCTCGGCTTGACGTCCCGGTGGATCAGGCCGCCGGCGTGCGCCGCGGCGAGCGCGCTCGCGACGTCGCGCGCGATCTTGACCGCGACCGGCAGGTCGACCCAGCCCTTGCGCCACTCGTCGAGCGGCTGGCCGTCGACCAGGTCCATGACGATGAAGGGCTGGGCCTCGGAATCGTCGACGTCGAGCACCCGGACGATGTTCGGGTGGGTCAGGGCGTGCGCGGAGCGGGCATCGTCCAGAAACCGGGCGACGTACTGCTGGTCGCTGCACACCTCCTTCTTCAGCACCTTGATCGCGACGTCGCGCTCCAGCAGCGGGTGGCGCGAAGCGAACACCTCGCTCATCGCGCCTTCGCCGATCCGCTGGCCGAGCTCGTAGCGCCCGAGCTTGTCACCGGTGTTCACGTGCCTGCCCCCGTCTGCCCGCAGCCTCGGCTGCGGGATTGTTGCCCCGTCGACGCCGGCCCCAGCCGGCAGCGACGCTCGGTCTCGATGTCGTTCATGCCCGCTCGACCGCGACCAGCACGATCGCGATGTTGTCCGGCGCCCCCGCATCGAGCACCGCCCGGATCATGCCATCGGCCGCCGCACCGAGGTCGGGCAGCGCCGCGAACTTCGAGATCACGCGATCGGTGAGCACGCCGTGCAGCCCGTCGCTGCACAGGAGATAGCGGTCGCCGGGGCGAAGCTTGCCGCGCAGCACCTCGAGCTGCAGCCGGTCGGCCATGCCGACCGCCCGGGTGATCCGGTTGCGCAGCGGATGCTTGTGCGCCGCCTCCGGGGTCAGGGTGCCGCTGTCGACCAGCTCCTGGACCAGGCTGTGGTCGTGCGAAAGCACCTCCAGCTGGCCGCCGCGGAGGCGATACAGCCGGCTGTCCCCGGCCCAGCCGCAGACGAACTGGTCGCCGTGCGCGAGCAGCACGATCACCGTGCTGCCGCTGCTCCCGCGCTGGCCGCCGCGCAGCTCGCCGTGGACCCCCTCCAGTCGCCGCCGCACCTCCTGGAGCGCAGCCTCGAGGTCCGCGCCCGGCGGCGCCGCGGCGAGCGCGTCGTGGATCAGCTCGCTCGCCTGGTCGCCCCCCGCATGGCCGCCCATGCCGTCGGCCACCGCCCACAGCCCGATGTCCGGCCGGTCGACGAGGTTGTCCTCGTTGTGCGACCGGACCAGCCCGGTGTCGGTTCGCGCGACGCTCCGAAAGCGGACCGACGAACTCATCCCGCCTCCTTTGCCATGATCGCCGGCACGTTCCCCACGTGGCGTGCCGCCGCTGCCTCTATCCCGTAACTCACGCTCATCGATCGGGGAACCGCATCCTCAGGTGACGCGGGTGTCCCGATGAGCGCCCGTTCCGGGCTTTAAAGCCCAGCGGGTAAGCGTTAGCATTCGCTGAGCATCGTGGTGGAGGTGACAATGAAAGCGCGTACGTGGCTGGTTCTCGGCGTCGTCGGTTCACTCTGCGCGGCCCCCGCGTTCGGGCAGGACGCCGATCCACGCTATAAGTCGGACGAGTTGTCCGCAATCCTCAACTCCGACGGTCCGGCCTATCGGGCCGACGATCTGACCGCGATCCTGACCCCGGTGCGCACACGCTCGCTGAGCCCCGGCCAGGGCCCCCAGCCCGGACAGCCGGGCAGCGGCGTGATCCCCGACCTCAGGATCACCTTCGAATTCGGGTCGGCCAAACTGACGCCGCAGGCGATCGCCCAGCTCGACGAGCTCGGCAAGGCGATGCAGGCCGACATGCTCAAGACCTTCCGCTTCGAGGTCAACGGCCACACCGACGCCGTCGGCAGCGAAAAGTACAACAGCTGGCTGTCCGGCGAGCGCGCCGCCTCGGTCAAGAAGTACCTGACCGAGCAGCACGGCGTCGATCCGGAGCGGCTGCAGGCCGAGGGCTGGGGCGAGACCAACCTCGCCATGCCGGCCGATCCGAAGAACTGGGTCAACCGCCGGGTCGAGGTGAAGACGATCCAGTAGTCGCGCCGGACGCACCCGCCCGCGCGGCCGCGATCGCCGCGGCCCGCGCCGTCGAGCCAGAGGGCACCGGACCACCGGTGCCCTCTCGTCTTTCCCGACCGGCAGCGGCGGCGGCGGCTGGGGAACCCTTCCATGCACCCTGGGTTTCATCATCATCATTGCTGGCAAACCGGAGCACGACCGCGCGTCGGAACCGGCTTCGGAAGCTGGAGAGGCGTGATGAAGGTGACGACGAAGATCCGGGGCGGCATCCTGGTCGGCGGCCTCTTCATGCTGGCCGGCTGCGCCGGGACCCCGCCGCCCGAGGCCGAGCTGACCGCGGCCGAGCTCTCGGTCCGGGAAGCCGAGGAGGCGGACGCTCAGCAGCTCGCGCCGGTGCCGCTCCAGGAGGCGCGCGAGAAGCTGGCGCGGGCCCGGCAGGCGGTGGAGGACGAAGAGATGGTCGCGGCCCGGCGCTTCGCCGAGCAGGCGGCCGCCGACGCCCAGCTCGCCGAGGCGCAGGCGCGGGCGGAGATGGCCCGGACCAGCCTCCGGGAGGTGCAGCAGGGGGTCCAGCAGCTGCGCGAGAGGGCGCTCGACGCGCCGACCGGCACCGGAGGATGACCGCCATGACCGACGGACGCATGGTTCCAGCCTCTCCCGCCGTCGCGGTCCGGGCGGCGGCCGGCCTGCTCGCGATCGGGCTGATCGCGGGCTGCGGCAACGTCCCGAGCCCCGCGCTCGAGGAGGCGCGGATGCGGGTGCAGGCGGCCCAGGACGACCCGCAGGTGCTCCGCTACGCCCCGGACGCGCTCGACGAGGCGGTCGCGGCGCTCGAGCGGGCGGAGGCGGCGCGCGCCGCCGGGGCCGGGCGCGAGGAGGTCGGGCACCTGTCCTATATCGCCGAGCGCCGGGTCGACATCGCCGAGGCGCAGGCCCAGGAGAAGGCGGCGCAGGAGCAGATCCAGCAGGCAGGCACGCGGCGCACCGCCGTCGAGCTCGAGGCGGAGCGCGCCCGGGCCGCCGAGCTCGAGCGCCGGCTCGCCGAGCTCCAGGCCGAGCAGACCGAGCGCGGCTACGTCATGACCCTCGGCGACGTCCTGTTCGACGTCGACCGGGCGGAGCTGACCGCCGGGGGGATGCAGAACGTCGCCCGGCTCGCCGACTTCATGAAGGCGTTTCCGGACCGCAGCGTGCTGGTCGAGGGGCACACCGACAGCACCGGCGAAGAGGGCTACAACCTGCAGCTCTCCGAGCTTCGCGCCCGCGCGGTGGAGGAGGTGCTGATCCGGCAGGGGATTGACCCCGCCCGGATCAGCGCGCGAGGCTACGGCGAGGCCTATCCTGTGGCGGGCAACGACACCTCGGCCGGGCGGCAGCAGAACCGGCGGGTCGAGATCGTGATCCTGGACGCCAACCAGCAGCCGATCCCGCGCGCCTGAGCGGCGCCCGGCCGGTCGGCGCCGGCCGGCGGAACAGCAGTATGGAGGCCGGGCGGCTGACGTTGCGGACCCTCGGAGACTTGGTGGACGGCCTCGCCCGGCGCGGCGAGGCGACCGCCTTGCTCGCATACGGGCGGGACGCGCGGCATGCGTGCTCCTATCGCGAGCTCGGGCGCAGGTCGCGCGCGCTCGCCGCCGGGCTGATCGCCCGGGGGCTGCGTTCGGGGGAGGTGGTCGGGCTGATCGCGCCCGACCAGCCGGACTGGGTGGTCGCGTTCCTCGGCATCGTCCGCGCCGGCGGCGTCGCCATGCCGCTGAGCGAGCAGGTCAGCCGGAACGAGCTCAGGCAGATCCTGCCCCACGCCGGCTGCCATCGCCTGATCACCACCGCGCGGCACGCGCAGAAGCTCGACCGGCTGCCGGACGGTCACGACGTCGAGATCGTGCTGATCGAGGCCGAGGGGCCGCTCGAGCGCGCCGAGCCGCCGCCCGGCGCGCTCCGGCTCGACGATCTCGCCGAGGACGGGGCGGACGAGCTTCCGTCGCTCGAGCCGGACCGGACGGCGGCGCTGCTCTACACCTCCGGCACGACCGGGACCCCGAAGGGCGTGCCGCTCACCCACGCCAACCTGTGCTCGAACATCGAGGCGCTGCTGAAGGCGGACATGGCCGGGCCGGACGACCGGCTCCTCCTGCCGCTGCCCCTCTACCACACCTATCCGTTGACCGTCGGCCTGCTCGCCCCGCTCACGCTCGGCGCGACGGTCGTGCTGCCCGGGGGGATCACCGGGCCGCAGGTCCGGCACGCGCTCGAGGATGGGCGCTGCACGATCATGGTCGCGGTGCCCCGGCTGTACGAGGCGCTCCTCGGCGGGGTCATGCGACAGGTCGGCGAGCGGCGGCTGGCCGGGCCGGCGATCCGATGGCTGCTCGATCTCGCGGTGACGGCCCGCAGACGCATGGGCTGGAACCCGGGTCGGTTTCTGTTCGCGCCTCTCCGGCGGCGGATCGGCCCGAGCCTGCGCCTGCTCGCGTCGGGCGGCGCCCGGCTCGATCCCGAGGTCGGGGCGCGGCTCCAGGGGCTCGGCTTCGAGGTGCTGACCGGCTACGGCCTGACCGAGACCTCGCCGATCCTGACCTTCAACCCGCCGGGGCGGGCGAAGATCGCATCGGCGGGCCTGCCGGTCGAGGGCGTCGAGCTCAGGATCGACCGGGATCAAGGCCGCGAGCCGGGCCAGGGCGAGATCCAGGCGCGGGGCCCGAACGTCTTCGAGGGCTACTTCGAGAACCCCGAGGCGACCGCGGAAGCGTTCACCGGCGACGGCTTCTTCAGGACCGGCGACCTCGGCTTCCTCGACCAGGACGGCTACCTGCACATCGCCGGGCGGAGCAAGGAGCTGATCGTCCTCTCCGGCGGCAAGAACATCTTTCCGGACGAGGTCGAGGCGGTTTACGGCGAGAGCGGCCTGATCAAGGAGATGGCGGTGCTCGAGCACGACGGCCGTCTGGCCGGCCTGTTCGTGCCGACCGGCGACCTGCTGCAGGACGCCGCCCCGGAGGAGGTGGGCAAGCAGATCCGGGGCGAGGTCGACCGCCTGTCGCCGCGGCTGCCCTCGCACGCGCGGATCAGCGACTTCGCGGTGACCGCGCGCTCCCTGCCGCGGACCCAGATCGGCAAGCTCAGGCGGCACGAGCTGCCGGCGATGTTCGAGGAGGCGAAGGCCGGCGGGGTGCGCGACGAGCAGGAGTGGACGCCGTCGGACGAGGATCGGTCCCTGCTCGACACGCCGCCCGCGGGCGAGGTCTGGACGTGGCTGAACGAGCGCTTCGAGGGGCGGCGGCTGACCCTGGACAGCAGCCCGCAGCTCGACCTCGGACTGGATTCGTTCGACTGGATGACGCTCACCATGGAGCTCGAGGAGCGCTTCGGCGTGCGCCTCGAGGAGGAAGCGCTGGCGCGCGTCCAGACGCTCCGCGACCTGCTGCTCGAGGTGATCGACGCCGGCGGCGGCGAGGTCGGCGAGCCGGGCGGGCTGAGCGAGGAGCAGGCGCGCTTTCTGGAGCCGGAGGGGCCGTGGCTACGCGCCGTCGGCCGGGTCCTGTTCGAGCTCAACCGGCTGGTCATGCGGACCGTCTTCCGGCTGCGGGTCGAGGGCCGGGACCGGCTGCCGGACGGCGGGGCGTACCTGATCGCGCCCAACCACGCGAGCTTTCTCGACCCGTTCGTGCTGGCGGCGGCGCTGTCCTTCGACGAGCTCCAGCGGATCTACTGGGCGGGCTGGACCGGCATCCTGTTCCGGGGCCCGCTGACCCGCCTGTTCAGCCGGATCACCCACGTCGTTCCGGTCGACCCGAAGCGTGGCCTGACCTCGACGCTCGCCCTCGGCCGGGGCGTGCTCGAGCGGGGGCTCGTGCTGGTCTGGTTCCCCGAGGGCCAGCGGACCACCGACGGCAGGCTGCGGCGCTTTCTCCCGGGCGCCGGCTGGCTGATCGACAAGACCGGCGCCGAGGTCGTCCCGGCCTGGATCGACGGCACCTACCTGGCGCTCCCGCCGCACGCGACGCTGCCGCGCCCGGCGCGCCTCGGGGTACGCTTCGGTCGGCCCCTCCGCGCCGATGACCTCGGCCGGGAGCTCGCGGGCGCCGAGCGGCACGCGTCGATGGCCGAGCGGATGCGGACCGCCGTCGAGGACCTGTCCGCCGGCTGAATTGCGCCGCCCCACCCGCGCCATGTTATGATGCGCCGCGGCATGCAGGAGTGAGGGCGATGGCGAGGTTCAGGCAGCCGAAGCTCGAGGACTGGGCGGCGCTCGCGGAGCGCGAGACCAGGGCCAGCCCCGACGAGCTCGGCTGGACCACGCTCGAAGGCATCGAGGTCCGCCCGCTGTACACCGCGGCCGACCTCGAGGGGCTGGAGACGGTGGGCTCGCTGCCCGGCCTGCCGCCGTTCACCCGCGGACCCCGCGCGACCATGTACGCCCAGCGTCCCTGGACCATCCGCCAGTACGCCGGCTTCTCGACCGCGGAGGAGTCCAACGCCTTCTACCGGCGGAACCTCGCCGCCGGCCAGACCGGGCTCTCGGTCGCCTTCGATCTGGCCACCCACCGCGGCTACGACAGCGACCACGAGCGGGTGAAGGGCGATGTCGGCAAGGCCGGGGTCGCGATCGACACCGTCCTGGACATGAAGCTCCTGTTCGACCAGATCCCCCTGGATCAGGTCAGCGTCTCCATGACCATGAACGGCGCGGTGCTGCCGGTGATGGCGTTCTTCATCGTCGCCGCCGAGGAGCAGGGCGTCGCGCCGGAAGAGCTCAGCGGGACGATCCAGAACGACATCCTCAAGGAGTTCATGGTCCGCAACACCTACATCTACCCGCCGGGGCCGAGCATGCGGATCGTCGCCGACGTGATCGGCTACGCCGCCGAGCACATGCCCCGCTTCAACCCGATCTCGATCTCCGGCTACCACATGCAGGAGGCCGGGGCGACCGCGGTCCAGGAGCTGGCCTTCACCCTCGCCGACGGGCTCGACTACGTCCGCGCGGCGCGCGCCCGCGGCCTCGCGATCGACCGCTTCGCGCCGCGCCTGTCGTTCTTCTTCGGCATCGGCATGAACTTCTTCATGGAGGTGGCGAAGCTCCGGGCCGCGCGCTTCCTCTGGGCCGAGCTGATCCAGCGCGAGTTCGACCCGAAGGACCCGCGCTCCCTGATGCTGCGCACCCACTGCCAGACCAGCGGCGTCTCGCTCCAGGCGATGGACGTCTACAACAACGTGGTCCGGACCACGATCGAGGCGCTCGCGGCGGTGCTCGGCGGCACCCAGTCGCTGCACACCAACGCCTTCGACGAGGCGCTGGCACTGCCGACCGACACCTCGGCCCGGATCGCCCGCAACACCCAGCTGATCCTCGCCGAGGAGACCGGCATCAGGCACGTCGTCGACCCGCTCGCCGGCAGCTACTACGTCGAGCACCTGACCGCGAGCCTCGTGCGGGAAGCGATAAAGCTGATCGATGAGGTCGAGGTCATGGGCGGCATGACCAGGGCGATCGAGGCCGGCATGCCGAAGGCCCGGATCGAAGAGGCGGCGGCCCGGCGGCAGGCTGCCTGGGACCGCGGCGAGGACGTGGTGATCGGGGTCAACAAGTACCGCCCCGCCGAGGAGGCGCCGGTCGAGACCCTCGCGATCGACACCGCGGCGGTGCGTGACGGCCAGATCCGCCGCCTCGAGAAGGTCCGCTCCGAGCGCGACGAGGCGGCATGCGCGGCCGCGCTCGAGCATCTGACCGAAGGAGCGGCGGGCGACGCCAACCTGCTCGCCCTCTGCGTCGAGGCGGCGCGGGCGCGGGCGACGCTCGGCGAGATCTCGGGTGCGATGGAGCGGGTGTTCGGCCGCTACCGCGCCGACCAGCGTGGCCTCACCGGGATCTACGGCGCCGCCTTCAGGGGCGACCAGGGCTTCGAGCAGATCCGGAGCGAGGTCGCGGCGTTCGCCGAGCACGAGGGCCGCCGCCCGCGCCTCCTGGTCGCCAAGCTCGGCCAGGACGGCCACGACCGGGGCGCCAAGGTGATCGCGACCGCGTTCGCCGACATCGGCTTCGACGTCGACATCGGGGCGCTGTTCCAGACCCCTGAGGAGGCGGCGCGCGAAGCCATCGAGAACGACGTCCACGTGGTCGGCGTGAGCTCGCTCGCCGCCGGCCACGGTGTCCTGGTGCCGGCGCTGATCGAGGCCCTGCGCCGCGAGGGCGCCGCCGACATCCTGGTCGTGGTCGGCGGCGTCGTGCCGCCCGCCGACCGGCCGGCGCTGCTCGACGCCGGAGTCGCCGCGATCTACCCGCCCGGCACCAACATTCCCGAAGCGGCGCGCGAGATCATGCGCCTGCTCGAGGCCCGCCCGACCGAGCGGGCGGCTTGAGCGGGCAACCGCCGCCGGGCCTT
>DASUSF010000213.1:0-6207 GCA_036375275.1 Geminicoccaceae bacterium
TCCCGGTCCCCGACCTTCCCGAGCGTCACGCCGATGGATCTCCTCGATCGTGCTCTGGTCCAGAACGGCCGCCGCCCGCAGCCGGCTTTCTCCAGCGGCCGCAGGACCGTCCCGGGGGCGGCCCGTGCCGCGTCGATCGACACCGTGACTTATCGCTCGGGCCGGGCGAGAACCGTGGGTCTTGATCTGCCGGGCGATCCGGGGCAACCGTGGCTGCCGGCAACGACAGCTCGACGGCTCCGACGATGACGCTCCGGCGTGCCACGGCATGAACCCCGTCCGGATCCGGGTGGCCGGATGCCGCTGAGCGGCGTGCGGGTGGTCGACCTGACCCGGATCATCGCCGGGCCGTTCTGCACCTGCCTGCTCGCCGACCTCGGCGCCGACGTGATCAAGATCGAGCCGCCGGGCCGGGGCGACCCGGTGCGCGCGCAGGGCGCGATCCGGGACGGCCTCAGCTGGTACTTCGCGCAGTTCAACCGCAACAAGCGGAGCCTGACCCTCGACCTCCGCAACCACGTGGGGCGGGCGGTGCTCGAGGACCTGCTCCGCGGCGCGGACGTGCTGGTCGAGAACTACCGGCCGGGCGTGCTCGCCGAGATGGGCTTCGCGAGCGCGCGCCTCGAGCAGCTCAACCCACGGCTCGTCGTCACCAGCATCAACGGCTACGGCAGCCGGGGCCCCTACGTCGACCGGCCGGCGTTCGACTTCATCGCCCAGGCGATGAGCGGCTTCATGAGCGTGACCGGGACCCGGGACGGCGAGCCGCTCCGCGCCGGGCCGCCGATGAGCGACCTGGTCGCGGGGCTGTACGGCGCCTTCGGCACCCTCGCCGCCCTGCTCGCCCGCGAGCGCGCCGGCGATGGCCGGGGGCAGCCGGTGGAAGCGACCCTGACCGGCGGCCTGATCTCGATGCTCGCCTACTTCTCCGCCGCGCACTTCGCGAGCGGAGGGCAGCCGGAGCGCACCGGCAACGACCATCCCGTGGTGTTCCCCTACGGCCTGTTCCCGGCCGCCGACGGCGAGGTCGCGGTGGCGCCGAGCACGGAGGTCCACGTCCGCCGCTTCCTCGGCGCGCTCGGCCTTCTGGACCTGCTCGACGACCCCGAGTTCGCCACCAACGAGGCGCGGATGCGGAACCGCGAGCGGCTCCGCGCGCCGATCGAAGCGGAGACCCGGAAGGCGCCGGTCGCGGCCTGGATCGACCGGCTGAACCGGGCGGGGGTGCCGTGCGGGCGGGTGATGACGCTGCCCGAGGTCTTTTGCGACCCGCAGGTGCTGGCCCAGGACATGGTGCTCGAGGCCGACCATCCCGGCCACGGGATGGTGCGGATGACCGGCTTTCCGGTCCGGCTGGAGCGGACCCCGGCCCGACTGCGGCGGCCGGCGCCGGCGCTCGGCGAGCACACCGAGGGGGTGCTGGCGGAGCTCGGCTACCCGGCGGCGCGGATCCGGGAGCTGCGCGACGCCGGCGTCGTCTGACGGCCTGCGCGACGGTGGCGGCGGCAGCCAGGCCCGCCCATTCCTTGGTCTACGCCTTGCCCTCGGGCAGGATCTGGCCGCCGTCGATCACGATCGTGGTGCCGGTGATGTAGGCGGCCTCGTCGGAGGCGAGGAACAGCACCGCGTGCGCCACGTCGTCGGGCGTGCCGAGGCGGCCGAGCGGCACCGAGCGCTCCATGGCGCGGATGAACTCCGGGCTCCGCCCCGCCTTCATGCCCTCGGTCAGGATGTTGCCGGGCTCGACCCCGTTGACCGTGATCCGGAACGGCGCGAGCTCGATCGCGGCGGAGCGGATCAGGCCGTTGATGCCGGCCTTGCTCGCGGCGTAGTGGCCGTGGCCGGGGCTGGTGACCCGGGGGCCGGTGATCGAGGAGGTGAGCACGATCCGGCCGCCGCCGCGGGCCCGCATCGCGCGCGCCGCCGCCTGGATCGCGAGGAAGCAGCCGCGGAGGTTGACGCCGAGCACCGCGTCCCACTCGTCGGGCTCGATGTCGGGGAGCATGGTGTAGGGGTAGATGCCGGCGTTCTGGACCAGGATGTCGACGCCGCCGAAGCGCTCCACCGCCGCCTCGAGCAGCGCGTCCACGCTGTCCTTGCGGCTGACGTCGGTGCTCTGGAAGAAGCTCGCGCCGCCGAGCCCGGCTGCGGTCGCGCGACCCTCCTCGAGGGTGTCGCCGAGCGCGACGACGGCGCCCTCGCCCGCGAGTCGCCGCGCGATCGCGGCACCGATCCCGCGCGCGGCCCCGATCACGACCGCCGCCCTGCCCTCGACCCGTCCGGCCACCCTCTGCTCCTCGGCCTCAGCGGGAGAGGGTCCGGATGTGCAGGGCCTGGCCGACCCGGGCCAGGGTGTCGCGCAGCAGCCCCTCGCCCTCGCCGCCCCCCGCCGCCCGCTTGCGGCTCTCGATCAGGAGGTGGTTGACCGCGTTCAGGCGCTCGGCCAGCACCCGCGCGACGTGGAGCATGACCTCGGGCTCGCTCTTCAGGAAGCCTTCCGGATCGTCGACGACGTGGACGGTCGAGCGGGTCGCCGCACGCACGTCGGCCGTGTGCGGGCGGTCGAGCAGGACCGCGATGTCGCCGATCACCGCGCCGGGCTCGCTGACCCGGACCAGATGCTCGTCCTCGATCTCGATGTCCAGGGCGCCCCGCTTCAGGAACATGAGCTGGTTGGTCGCGGCGCCGGCGCGGAGCACGACCTCGCCCGGCTCGAGCGTCCGCTCCGGCAGCGCTTCGACCCGCCTCCGAACCTCGTCCGGCATGATCTTCATGGCCGGCGGCGCCTCCCCGTCCGGTCCCAGACGACCGGTTCCACTGCTCAAGGTGATCGGCTTTGCCCGCCCGGGCAAGCCTCGGGAGCCGGGCCGCGACCGCTGATCGAAGCGGTCAGCGCTTGTGCCGGGACTTCTTGCCGAACAGGCCGTAGCAGGTCCTGACCTGCTGCCGGTTGCACTTGGCCCGGTCGCGCTTGCTCAGCCCGAAGCACTGCTCCCGCTTCAGGGTCGAGATGCACTGCCCGCGCGCATCGAAGGTGGCGTAGACCGTATAGTTGTCGAAGCGGTGGTTGGCCGGCACCCGGTCGATGAAGATGCCGAAGCCGTCGACGGTTCCGGAGGCGGGCAGAGCGATCCCCGAATTCTGGGGCAGAAACGGACCGCACGGCACCCCCTCCGGCGAGCACGCGCTCCCGTCCCCGGGCAGGATCACCGGCGACGTCCCGAAGGTCGTCGTCGCCAGGTTGAAGCTCACCTCCTCGCAGCCCGGGCCGGCGTACGAGAACGACTGGTCGGAGATGTACC
The DNA here is from genome assembly GCA_036375275.1 of Geminicoccaceae bacterium. Classification (GTDB taxonomy): domain Bacteria; phylum Pseudomonadota; class Alphaproteobacteria; order Geminicoccales; family Geminicoccaceae; genus DASUSF01. The sequence continues at coordinate 3,303 of DASUSF010000213.1, forward strand.
ACGTGTCGTCGATGAGCAGCGCCAGGCGGTTGTTGCTGCCCCCCGCGTCGTGGGTCATCTGAAAGGAGATCCGCGTCAGCAGGTCGGCGTCGAAGGCGAATTCCTCGGTCCAGAGCGTGACCCCGGTCACCCGGGAGGTCCAGGTGGCCCGGCCGCTGCCGTCGAACACCGGGTCATTCCCGATCGACCTGAGATCGGGGCAGACGCGGGAGCCGAACACCTCCAGCGGCGCCGCGAGCCCCTCGCCCTCGCTGTCCGGATATCCGGCCGAGCCGCCGTTCCGGCGGCCGAACCAGCCGAGGGCCTCGGCGATCCCGAAGCTCGAAAGATCTTCCGTGTTCGGCTCCGGGAGGTTGAAAGTCTCGCGATAGACCGGCACCTCGGCAGCCTGCCCACGCCCCGCGGTTGCGGCCGTCGCCGCCAGGATTGCCAAACCTGAAATCAATAAAACTCTTGGCCAACGAACGTAAAGGGCGGATGCCCTGCGCCGTGACGTGTGGCGAAACATGCCTTTCTCCCTTTACCGACGGTGATTTGCCTTTGCATGATTATCTGGAGCCGGGATCCGGCCTGTCAATCGGAGGCCGCCTGAGCCCGGGCCCGAGGCAGCACGACGCGGGCCTCGGGACGAGCCCGGCCCGCGGCGCTGTGAACCCTCCGCCCGCTCAGGGCGCCAGCAGGCCGCGCTCGCCGAGCAGCCGGCCGAGGGCGCCGGCGATCCGGGGCGGGTCCTCCGGCCGGAGGCTGACCGGGTTGAACAGCACCCGGCCCCGCGCCGCCGCACCCGGATCGGGCCGGATCGAGGGCTCGCCCGCCTCGAGCGCGAGGATCAGCGCCATCACACCGGCGCCGCCGTCGGGCTCCAGATCCAGGGCGAGGAGCGGGATCTCGCCGCCGTCGAGGAGCGTCACCGTGGCGCCCCTGAGCGCCGGCAGCCCGTCCTGAATCTCGCGGAGCGTGTTCCGCCACCGCGCCCGGCGGCTGTCGGCGTCGGCGGCGACGAACCGCCTGAGCGCCATCAGCAGACCCGCCACCTCCTCCTTCCCGACCTTGCACGGCCGGCCGATGCCGTGGTGCGGCAGCCCCTTCAGCCGGCGCGTGTCGATGAAGGTCGGCGGCGGTCGCCACTGCTCGAACGCGACATCGAGATCGAGCTGCTGGAGGGCCGCAGCCATGATCAGGTCGCGCCGCCCGGCGAGGATCCCGGACGCCTGCGGGCCACCGATCGCCTTGCCGCCGGAGAAGGCGACCAGATCCGCGCCGAGCTCGACGAAGCGACGCAGGTTCGACGCGGGCGGCAGCTGCGCCGCGGCGTCGACCAGGACCGGGACGCCCGCGGCGTGCGCCACCGCCACCACCTCGGGCAGCGGCGGGCGCGCCTCAGGCCCGGCGACCCAGTGAACCAGCGCCGTCCGGGCGTCGATCGCATCGGCGATCTCCCAGGGCTCGGCATCGCGCACCCCGGCGCCGGCGACGCGGTCGGGGAGGCCGACCTCGACGATCCGGGCGCCGGTGGTCCGGACGGCGTGGTCGTAGAAGTTCCGCTGGCTCCGCACCATCACCACCCGGTTCGGCATGCCGCGGGTGTCGGGCAGGCGGTTCATCCGGCCGGGGTCGAGGCCCGTCATGCAGGCGGCGGTGCCGAGCAGGAGCCCCGCCGCGGCGCCGGCGGTCACGAGGCCGGCCTCCGCGCCGGTCGCCTCGGCGATGATCTCGCTCGCCCGCGCCTGCAGCTCCGCCATGTCGACGCACGCCTGCGAGGCTTCGCCCATCGCGCGCGCCACCTCCGGCGCCATGATCCCGCCGGAGACCCGGGTCGACGGCCCCTTGGCGTTGACGATGGTCCGGATTCCGAGCTGCTCGTAGATCGTGGTCATGGTTCCCCTGTCCTTACCTGCCGATCGTTCCTGGCGGGCGCTGCGGGACGCGCGCCCGACCCCGGGAGCCAGGGCGGGCCGGCGTGCGCGGCATCCGGTCGGGCGCGATCGCCTGCCGGCGACCGTCGTCCGCACGAGGCTGCCCTACCCGATTGAGATAGAGCAGCTTTCTCCATCGGCGCGGCGCGTCCGCCGGCCCGTGGCGGTTCCATCCCCTCGAGAACTGCTCTAGGCTTGCGCCACGTCAGGGAACGACGCAAACCGCAGGGAGACGACGAGATGGGCGCTCATAGAGGCATCGCGGCGCTGGCCGTGGCGGGGCTGTTCGGCCTCGGCCCGGCGGCGCAGGCGCTCGAGATCAAGAGCTCGGACGTGCACGGGCCGGACTACCCGACGGTGGCCGCCATCCAGTACATGGGCGATCTGCTGAACGACTGGACCAACGGCCGGATCACCATGAACATCTTTCACTCGATGCAGCTCGGCGGCGAGAAGGAGGCGCTCGAGCAGGTCCAGGTCGGCGCGCTCGAGATGACCCGGGTCTCGGTCGGCGTGGTCGGGCCGATCGTCGACGAGTTCAACGCCTTCAACCTCCCCTACCTGTTCGAGAGCGTCGAGCACATGCACACCGTGGTCGACGGCGAGATCGGCCAGGAGCTTCTGAACCGGCTCGAGGACGGCGGCCTGATCGGCCTCGGCTACATGGATGCCGGCGCCCGGAGCTTCTACAACAAGGAGCGCAAGATCAGCTCGATCGAGGACCTCCGGGGGCTCAAGATCCGGGTCATGCAGAACCCGATCTTCGTCGACATGGCGACCGCCATGGGCGCGGACGGGATCCCGGTCGCGTTCAACGAGCTGTACACCGCGATGCAGACCGGCGTGGTCGACGGTGCCGAGAACAACCCGCCGACCTACATGACCCAGAACCACTTCGAGGTCGCCGGGCACTACACGCTGACCGAGCACCTGATCGTGCCCGAGATCTTCGTGTTCTCCAAGCAGGTCTGGGACACGCTCTCCGAGGT
>DASUSF010000214.1:0-2966 GCA_036375275.1 Geminicoccaceae bacterium
AGCGGGGCGCGCTGGAGGTGGCGCTGGTGCCGGAGGTCGGCGGCGCGCTGGCCCGGTTCCGGTTCCGCGGCCACGACCTGATGCGCCCGGGCGGACAGGCCCTGATCGAGGGCGGCGACGTCCGGGCTGCGGCCTGCTACCCGCTGGTCCCGTTCTCCGGGCGGATCGCGGACGGGCGGTTCACCTTCGAGGGCGAGACGATCCGGCTTGAGCCCAACTTCCCGCCCGAGCCGCACGCGATCCACGGCCAGGGCTGGCAGCATCCGTGGGAGGTGCGGCACGCGAGCGAGCGCTGGGTCGAGCTCGGCTTCCGCCACCGGGTGGCCGGCACGCCCCTCGACTACGAGGCGCGGCAGAGCTTCCGGCTCGAGGACGACGCGCTCGAGGTCGAGATCCGGGTCCGGAACACCGGCGAGGGGCCGATGCCGGCGGGGATCGGCCTGCACCCGTACTTCGTGCGTTCGCCCGGGGTCGCCTTGCAGACCCGGGTCAGCCACATGTGGCTCGCCGACGAGCGCAACATCCCGCGCGAGCGGGTGGCGCTGCCGGAGCACCTCGACTTCTCGAGCCCGCGGGCGATCGCGTCCCTCGAGCTCGACAACGGCTTCGACGGGTTCGACGGCAAGGCGCAGATCGTCTGGCCGGAAACCGGCCGGCGCCTCACGCTCCAGGCCGACCCGCTGTTCGACCGACTGGTGATCTACATTCCCCCGGACAAGGATTTCTTCTGCGTCGAGCCGGCGAGCCATGCCAACAACGGCTTCAACATGCTGGACGGCGGCGCGGACGGAGGCGACGCGGATGGTCAGCCGGAGGTCGACCCGGGCGTGCGCATCCTGGCGCCGGGCGAGGTGCTCGCCGGCACGATCCGGTTCGAGGCGGCTTGAGCGCCAAGGTTGAGCTTGATGTGCGCCTGGAAGCCCGTCTCTATAGCGGGATGAGCAGGATCGGGCACGGCATGCGCATCAGGACAGCCGCCACCGGACGCCGGCTGGCCCGGCTCGTCGGCGGCCCCGCCATCCGCCACATCGGCGTGGTCGCCGTCGCCCTGGCGGCAGCTGGCGCGGCGAGCGCCCAGCAGGCCCATACCATCGGCAACGCGATCGCGGTCCACGGCGACGTGCTGGTGATCAGCCACGGCGACATGGCGCCCAAGACGCTGGCCGAAGGCGACCGGGTGTTCGAGGGGGACCACATCGAGACCGGCAAGGGGGCGCGCGTCCGCCTGCTGCTCGAGGACGGCTCCCTGGTGCAGGTCGGTGGCGCGAGCGTGATCGACCTCGAATGGGTGCTCTACGCGCCGGCGCTGGACAGCCGGAACGTCATCCTCTCGATGCCCGGCGGCGTGGTCCGCTTCGTGGTCGAGCAGCTGGTGCCGCGCTCGTCCTTCGAGGTCAAGACCCAGACCGCGATCACGTCCGCCCAGGCCACCGACTGGATCATCTCGGCCCGCCCCGAGGCGACCGCGGTGCTCGCCCTCGACGGCGAGATCCTCGTCGAGAACGTCCGCCCCGACGTCGTCGGCAGCGTGCATCTGGGTCCCGGATGGGGCACCCTGGTCAAGCCCGGCGAGCCGCCCGCCGTTGCCAAGAACTGGCCGGCCGACCGTCGCGAGGCCTACATCCGCCGGACCGAGCTGCCCTGAGCGGGAGCGGTCGCGCGTGCGACCGCTCCGTTCCCTCAGGCGTGGGCCAGCGGAACCGGCGGATGGCTCGTTCGCGCCCGGCGCCGGACCATGAGCAGTCCGACCGCCCCGGCGATCACCAGGATGGCGATGACGGCCTGGATCCACGACGCCTCGCCGGTGACGACGGCGATGGCCCCAAAGATGGTCGTCGTGCCGCCGATGCCCACCATCGCCGTGATCGCGACCGCGATCAGGTTGCCGAGCGTGTCGGAGGCCGTCCACTTCCCGGACCGATGCGCGCCGTAGGCGCGACGCAACGCTTCGATGATGAACAGGCTTGCCGCGAGCAGCACAACACCAAGGACCAGCATTGACACTCCTCCAGAGAGAGCGCGGCGCAGGTCGGCGTTCATGGGGTCAGCGCCTCGACCTTGCGAGGCCGCCTGGAGCGCAGCAAAGAAGAAGATGGCGGGCCGCGGGCGCGGCGAGAAATGCATCCGCGACTGATCTGTCCACGCCGAAATGCATGGAATGAAGCGCCGGGAACGCCTCCGCGGCTGCGCTCCCCGGCGCAGACGGGCCGGGGAGCGACAGCGCCGATCACTCGGGGATCCGGACCTCGCCGCTCTCGAACCGGATTTCGTCCTCGTCCGCGGCGTCGATCTGGATCGCCGGCAGGTTCGCGAGCTCGAGCAGGTCGGCCGCGGCGCCCCGTGGCTCCGGCCGCACCACTTGGCTCTCGGGCAGCGGCTCGCCGTCCTTGAGGTGCTCGAACATCAGGTTCAACGCCTCGAGGAAGTAGTGGTGGAGGGGAATGAACGTGGTCGGGAAGAACTGGATCAGCGCCTCGAAATGCTGGGCGTGCAGCACCTCGATGTATCGGAGGTCGGCGTCCTCGCCCTCGACCACGCGGTTGAGGCCGAAGTACGCCCGGGACGTGTGGTTCGGCGGCAGGACGGCATCGGCGCGACCGGTGACGAAGATCGCGGGCTTGCCCTGGAGGTCGCCGCTCGCCCGGATCTGCTCGATCCCCCGCTGGACCCGCCGGAAGATCCCGTTGTCCGGCCCGCGCAGCGGTGCGCCTGTCGCCGGGTCCTCGCCCAGCTCCAGGGAGCGCAGGCAGAGTGCCCCGTCCAGGTTGAGGTCCGCCGCTTCGCTGGTCGGCGAGACCGAGAAGCGGTTCTCGACCGGCCCACCCAGCGAGTCGTTGTTGATCAGGTCGACGTTGCCGGTCGGCAGGATGCCGCTCGAGGTCGAGAAGATGATCGCCTCGTCGGTTGGCGACAGCACGACCGGCGGGCCGCCATCGGCCGCGGCGAAGCTGTAGCCGCAGAGGTTG
>DASUSF010000215.1:0-6851 GCA_036375275.1 Geminicoccaceae bacterium
CTCTCGACAGGTCAACTCCTGCTGCACGAGGCCTTCCTGGCGGAAGCGCCGGGGCGTCACGCCCCCGCGCTTCGCCGCTCGCAGGTCACTCCAGCTCGTAGGTGATGGTGCTGACGACGCGGATCTTCTTCTCGAGCTGCGCGGTCTCCGGCAGCATCGGCACCTCGTCGCGCGGCAGGATCTGGAACAGGCCCTGGCTCGCGCTCCGGATGCCGCCGATCCCGGCGTCGGCATCCTCGGCGAACTGCTCGGCCGCCTCGCGGGCGTTCCGGGTCGCGGCCGCCAGCATCTCGGGCTTGATCTCGTTGAGGCGGGTGAACAGGTAGGTCGGCCCGCCGGTCTCGACCAGGACCACACCGCGCCGGACCAGCTCGCCCGACTGCCGGCCGAGCGAATCGATGGTCTCGACCTGGTCGGTGCGGACGAGCACGGTCTGGGCGATGATGAAGCGGTTGTCGCCCACGCCCTCGGGCCGGTAGGGCTGGGCGAGCAGGTCGGTCACCTCGACCCGCTGCGGCTGGATCGCCGCTTCGGGCAGGCCGGCCTCGGCGAGGAACGCGGTCACCGCCAGGACGTCGTCGTCGATCTCCGCCTGCACCGCCTCGAGATCGTTGCCGGTGGCGGTGAAGCGGAGCGGCCAGACCGCGAGGTCGGCCGTGACGAAGCGCTCGGCGAGCCCCTTGACCGTGACCGACGGCGGCGTGCTCCGGCCGGCTTCGAAGCCGTGGCCGACGAACCAGCCGGCGCCGAGCAGGCCGAGGCAGACCAGTCCCGCCGGCCAGCCGAAGTCGCGGCGGTCAGCCATGCCATCCTGCCCGGACCCGGCCCATGCTCCCCTCGCGCCCTCCAGCCCCGATGCCCCCGGGCGTCATCGACCACGGTCCGAGGTCCGTCGTCAATGTTCCGGGAGAAGCGAAGCGAATCCCCCCTGTCCCGCTCGACCCGACGGCGCGCGCCCCGGTGCCGCGCGCCCCGGGGCGCCGCGATGTGCCAGCTTGACTGCGCCTCCGCTTCTGAAAGGATGATCAGGAACGGGAGGGGACGGCACGCGCGATCATGACGACGCACTCGGAGCCGGTGGTGCGACCGCCGGACGACGGCTGGTGACCGGGCGGCGGCGCACGTCGTCGGGGCCGAGCGGGCCGCGCCGGAGCCGACGCCCGAGGCCAGAAGGCGGCGGCTGCTCATGATGCCGAAGCCGGTCCGGCTCTACGTCCGCTGGGTCGACGCGTTCAATCGCGTCGTCGGCCGGATCGTGATGTACGGCGTCTTCGCGATGATGGGCATCCTGCTCTACTCGTCGATCTCGAAGACCTTTCTCCTGCCGGCGCTCTGGACCCTCGAGATGGCCCAGTTCGCCATGGTCGCCTACTTCCTGCTCGGCGGCGCCTACTCCCTGCAGATCGACGCCCACGTGCGCATGGATCTGGTCTACGGCACCTGGTCGGACCGCACCAGGGCGGTGGTCGACGCCGTCACCGCGCTGTTCCTGCTGTTCTTCCTGGGCATGCTGCTCTACGGCGGGATCTCGAGCACCCAGTACGCGCTGCAGTACGACGAGCGCAGCTACTCCGCCTGGGCGCCGCTCATGGCGCCGATCAAGATCATCATGTGCGTGGGCATCGTGCTCACCCTGCTCCAGGCGATCGCGACCTTCTTCAAGGACCTCGCGAAGGCGACCGGGAAGAGCCTCTGATGGGCTACGAGCTCATCGCGCTCCTGATGTTCTCGTCGATGATGCTGATGCTGCTCACGGGGCAGCGGGTGTTCGCGGCGATCGGCTTCGTCGCGGTGGCGTCGGCGCTCTGGCTCTGGGGCGACGGCGGCTCCGAGCTCGGCTTCAGCGCGGCCATGAAGCTCATGAAGTGGTACCCGCTGCTGACGCTGCCGATGTTCGTCTACATGGGCTACATGTTCTCGGAGTCCGGGATCGCGGACGACCTCTACCGGATGTTCCACGTCTGGTTCGGGCCGCTCCGGGGCGGGCTCGCGGTCGGGACCATCGGGCTGATGGTCGTGATCTCGGCGATGAACGGGCTCTCGGTCGCCGGCATGGCGATCGGCGCCAGCATCGCGCTCCCGGAGCTGCTCCGGCGCGGCTACGACAAGATCATGGTCACCGGCGTCATCCAGGCCGGCAGCACGCTCGGCATCCTCGTGCCGCCGAGCGTCGTGCTCGTCCTCTACGGCATGATCGCCCGCCAGCCGATCGGCCAGCTGTGGCTGGCGGGCGTCCTCCCGGGCCTGCTGATGGCGACGCTGTTCATCCTCTACATCGTGTTCCGCTGCTGGCTGCAGCCCCATCTCGGGCCGGTGCTCCCGCGCGAGGAGCGGGACGTCTCGTGGCGTGAGAAGCTCGGGCTGCTGCGCGCCGGCGTGCTCCCGTTCCTGATCTTCTTCGCCATGACCGGGCTGTTCCTGATGGGCTACACGAGCCTGGTCGAGAGCTCGGCGGTCGGCGCCCTCGCGGCGACGCTCGCGGCGCTGATCAAGGGCCGGCTGACCGTCCAGGTGCTCGAGGACACGCTCCGCAAGACCCTCGGCGTGAGCTGCATGTTCCTCTGGATCATCCTCGCCGCGTTGTGCTTCGGCTCGGTGTTCGACGGCCTCGGCGCGGTGCGCGCGATCGAGCTGCTGTTCGTCGACGAGCTGGGCCTCGGCCCCTGGGAGATCCTGATCCTGATGCAGCTCACCTACCTGATCATGGGGACCTTCCTCGACGACACGGCGATGCTGGTGATCGTCGCCCCGCTCTACGTGCCCCTGGTGGGCTCCCTCGGCTTCGACCTGATCTGGTACGGCGTCCTCTACACCATCACCTGCCAGATCGCCTACATGACCCCGCCGTTCGGCTACAACCTGTTCCTGATGCGGGCGATGGCGCCGCCGGAGGTGACGCTCGGCGACATCTACCGCTCGATCATCCCGTTCGTCGCAGTGATGATCTTCGGCCTCGTCCTGGTCATGGCGTTTCCGGGGATCGCGCTCTGGCTGCCGAGCCTGCACTATGGCGGTTGAAGCCGGGCACCTGTCCGGCGCGTCCACCTGGACCCAATCAAGCAGAGGGAGGAAACAGTGAGCGAGCGCAAGCTGAACAAGCGGCAGTTCATCAAGACCGCAGGGGTGGCGGGTGCCGCAGGCGCCGCCGCGAGCACCTTCCCGGCACCGTACGTGAAGGCGCAGCAGCCGATCCGCTGGCGCCTCCAGACCTATGCCGGGCCGGCGCTCGCGGAGCACGTGATCAAGCCCGCGATCGACGACTTCAACCGGGTCGCGAACGGCGAGATGGAGATCGAGCTCTACACCTCCGATCAGCTGGTCCCGACCGGCGAACTGTTCCGGGCGATGCAGCGCGGCACGATCGACGCGGTCCAGTCCGACGACGATTCCATCGCGGCGCCGGTCGACGTCTCGGTGATCGGCGGCTACTTCCCGTTCGCGTCGCGCTACAGCCTCGACGTGCCCGCCCTGTTCCACCACTACGGGCTGAACAAGATCTGGGAGGAGGCGTACGGCGAGGTCGAGGGGGTGACCTGGCTCTCCGCCGGCGCCTGGGATCCCTGCAACTTCGCGACCAAGCAGCCGATCCGGAGCCTCGCCGACCTCGAGGGCAAGCGGGTCTTCACCTTCCCCACCGCCGGGCGCTTCCTGACCCGCTTCGGTGTCGTGCCGGTGACGCTCCCCTGGGAGGACGTCGAGGTGGCGCTGCAGACCGGCGAACTCGACGGCATCGCCTGGTCGGGCCTCACCGAGGACTACACGGTCGGCTGGGCGGACGTCACCAGCTACTACCTGACCAACAACATCTCCGGTGCCTGGCTCGGGTCGTTCTTCGCCAACAGCGAGCGCTGGGACGAGCTGCCGGAGCACCTGAAGACGCTGTACCGCCTGATGATGGACAGCTCGCACTACTATCGCCAGCACTGGTACTGGTGGGGCGAGGCGCACTACCGCACCCAGGGCGGCAAGCTCGAGCTGACCTCGATCCCGGAGTCCGAATGGGACAAGGTCGAGGAGGAGGGGCTCAAGTTCTGGGACGAGCTCGCGCAGGAGAGCGAGCGCGTGGCCCGGGTGGTCGAGATCCTCAAGAACTACCGGGAGATCATGCGCGAGGCCGGCCCGCCCTACCGCTACGGCTGACCGCCGGCTCGCCGTGGGCCGGCGATGACCCTCGGCGTCGGACGCCGCCGGTCCGGTCCGCGGCGCTCTCTCCGGTCGACCATCCGGCGGGCGCGGCGGAGGGGCGTCGTCGGCTGTTGATGAAGCGGGACGGGCCGATCAGCGCCCGGACGGGGCGGCGTCTGATGATGGGGAGGCGGACATGACCGGCAACAACGTGCTCGCAGAGCTGGTGGCGGCCCTTGCGGCCGGCTCGGTGCGGGTCGTGGACCTGACCCAGACGCTCCGGCCGTCGACCCCGGTGATCCAGCTGCCGCCGGAGTTCGCAGGGACGGCCCCGTTCCGGATCGAGCGGATCTCGGAATACGACGAGCGCGGCCCGGCCTGGTACTGGAACAACCTGTCGATGGGCGAGCATACCGGCACCCACTTCGACGCCCCGGTGCACTGGGTGAGCGGGCGGGATCACGCGGACGGATTCACCGACACGATCCCGCCCGGGCGCCTGATCGCGCCGGCCTGCGTCATCGACTGCTCCAGGGAAGCAGCGGCGGACGCGGACTTCGTCGTGGAGCCCCGGCACATCGAGGCGTTCGAGGCCGCCCACGGGCGGATCCCGGGGAGCGCCTGGGTCCTGATGCGGACCGACTGGTCGAAGCGGACGGATCCTGCGGCGTTCCTCAACATCAGGGACGACGGGCCGCATTCGCCCGGTCCCAGCCCGGCGGCGATCCGCTTCCTGATCGAGCAGCGGGACGTGCTCGGCTGGGGGGTGGAGTCGGTCGGGACCGACGCCGGCCAAGCGTTCCATTTCGAGGTGCCGCTGCCGGCCCACACCCTGATGCACGGCGCCGGCCGGTTCGGGCTCGCGAGCCTCACGAACCTCGACCAGCTGCCCCCGACCGGCGCCGTCCTGATCACGCCGCCGCTCAAGATCGAGAGGGGCTCGGGCAGCCCGCTCCGCGTCCTGGCGCTGGTGCCTGGCTGAGGGCTCGAGCGGAGAGCGCGGCAGCTCGATCGGACCTGCCCAGGGCTCGCGCGGCGCAGGGTGAGGTGGCGGGAGAGGCCGAAGAGCTTGATCGCCGCGGCGATCGGTGCTTGAGGGTGGCCGACGTTCCGGGGGAGGTGAGGTCATGGCAATCAGCATTCGGGAGATCGGTCCGGGGTTCGTCGGCGAGGTGTCGGGGGTCGATCTCAGGCGACCGCTGGCGCGCGGGGAGGTCGCGGCGATCGAGGCCGGAATGGACCGGTACGCCGTTCTCGTGTTCCACGACCAGCCGCTGAACGACGAGCAGCAGGTCGCGTTCAGCCGGAACTTCGGCGAGATCGAGCACGCGGTCGGCAGCAACGTCACGGCGGCCAAGGAGCGGCGGCTCGGGACGGAGCTCGCCGACGTGTCCAACCTGGACCAGACCGGCCGGCCGCTCGCGCGCGACGACCGGCGCCGGATGTTCAACCTCGGCAACCGGCTCTGGCACTCGGATAGCTCGTTCCGCGCAGTGCCGGCGAAGTACTCGCTGCTCTCCGGGCGCGAGGTGCCGGCGGCCGGTGGCAACACCGAGTTCGCCGACATGCGCGCCGCCTACGACGCCCTCGACGCCGGGACCAAGGCCGAGATCGAAGACCTGATCTCTGAGCACTCGCTGATGTACTCGCGCGGCCTGCTCGGCTTCTCGGACTTCACCGAGGAGGAGAGAGCGACCTTCAAGCCGGTCCGCCAGCGGCTGGTGCGCACCCACCCGGTCACCGGGCGAAAGTCGCTCTACCTGAGTTCGCACATCGGCGGCATAGTCGGCTGGCCGGTGCCGGAGGCGCGCGCCTTCATCCGCGACCTGACCGAGCACGCGACCCGGCCCGAGTTCGTCCACGTCCACGAATGGCGCCAGCACGACCTCGTGATGTGGGACAACCGCCAGACCATGCACCGGGTGCGCCGCTTCCGGGAGACGGAGGAGGTCCGGGACATGCGGCGGACGACGATCATGGGCGACGGCCCGACCGTCGCTCAGGACGTTCCGTCGGGCGCCGGCCGGACCGCCGCGGCCGGGTGAGGTCGGGCGCGGAGGGGCGTCAGGTAGGCGAAGCCGACCACGGACGCTCGCCAGCGGGACCAGGTTTCCCTCGTTGTCGAACGGCTCGTCGGCGTCCGCGAGGACCTGGTCGCGGAGCAGGAGATCGATGCCGCCGCTCAGCGACCAGCTGCCGGAGTCGGACGGCATGAAGGCAAGCGGCATCGACGCGCCCGAGCCGACGGTACCGGGGTCCTACCTCCGGCATTCCGGCCTTCAGGTGCAACGCGGCGCCTCGGGGGCTGCTCCGCCCGCAGCCGGCCCTTCTGGATCCGGGGCGCTGCCGCTATAGGGAGGCGCAACGAGAACGAGCGCGGCGGGCAGGGACGATGGGGCGGCTGACGATCACGGGCCTGCACAAGTTCTACGGCTCGACCCATGCGGTCCGGGGGGTCGATCTGGACATCCCCGAGGGCGAGTTCGCGGTCCTGGTCGGTCCCTCCGGCTGCGGCAAGAGCACGCTGCTCCGCTCGATCGCTGGGCTCGAGCCGATCGACCGCGGCGCGATCCTCATCGACGGCGACGTGGTCAACGACGTGCGCCCGAAGGACCGGAACATCGCGATGGTGTTCCAGAACTACGCGCTCTACCCGTACATGAACGTCTACGAGAACATCGCCTTCGGGCTGCGCGCGAGGAAGTTCCCCAAGGACGAGATCGACC
>DASUSF010000216.1:0-2888 GCA_036375275.1 Geminicoccaceae bacterium
TTGGGGACATCGAGAGCGAAGCCGCAGTGGCTTCCGTCCGCGCCGGGTCCGGCAGGAGGGCGTGGACGGAGCAGTCGGGCGGGAAGCAGCCGTCAGCCTCGCCGGCGGCGCATCCTCAGCAACTAAAAGTGGAAGTCAACCACCTATCGTATCGTCTTTTAGATGAATTCTCGTCGATTGGGGGGCGAGTTGGACGGGCGCCCGGGTGGTCGCCGCGCGACGTGTGTCGGAGGGCGCGGGGCGGTCAGAGACCGTTTGTCAGGAGGGCGGCGCCGCCGGTCAGGAGGAGGACGCCGGTCGCGCGGGTCAGCCAGTGGCGCGGCGGCACCGTCTTCTCGAGCAGCACGAAGAGGGCGAGGCCGGCGATCCATATCAGGTTCATGACCCCGCCGACGAACAGCAGGGCCATCAGGAACCAGCAGCACCCGGCGCAGTAGGCGCCGTGCCCGAGACCCATGAGGAGCGCGCCGGCGGTGCCGGGCCGCCAGTGGTGGGCGATGAAGAAGATCGGCGACTGGCAGTGGCGGAGGCAGGCCTGCTTCACCGGCGTGAGCTGCCAGAGCCCCGCGGCGAGGAGGATCAGGCCGCCGAGCACGGCGCTGGTGCTCGCCATCAGCGACGAGACCAGGCCGGCCCGCTCGAGCCCGAACTGGGCCGCCGTCGCGACGGCGCTGAAGCCGGCCCAGACGAGGAGATAGGCGAGCGCGAAGACCAGGGTGCGGAGGTGCGGGCTCTCCCTGACCCGCTTCCGGCTCACCGCGGCGTAGAGGAGGATCATCGGCGCGGCGCTCGGCAGCATCATCGCGACCATCATGATCCACCACATGAAGAACATCATGAGGGCGTAGCCCGGGCTCCAGGCGGCGGGCTGCATCGCCATTCCCGCCATCCCCGACATTCCAGCCACCGGCGCGGCCATCTCCGCCGGCCGGGCGTCGCCGAGGCCGGCCGGCACCAGGGTCATGCCGGTCATCTCGAACGCGCTCATGCCCATGCCCGCGCCGGCGAGCACCCACGCCCAGCTGAGGACGACGACGCAGGCGAGCGCGCCGATCACGATCAGCCGGTCGCGCTTCAGCAGCGCTTCGAGCGCCCCGGCGCCGGCCGTCACGGTGACGTTCTCCCGCCCGGGCCGAGCGTGCTCAGGCGGCGGCGTCGATGATGCCGTGGGGCCCGTAGGCGACGTAGGTGAGCGCGCCATAGACGTGGTGGTGGTCGGCCTGCAGGACCTCGCGGTCCGCGTTCCTGAAGGTCGCGCTCGCGACCTCCGCTTCGCGGAACTCGAACCCCTCCGGCAGGCGGATCTGCGCCCGGTGCGGCTTGCCGGTGACCGGGTTCCGGATCGGCTCGATCTCGAGCTCCATCAGGTCCGGGACCCGGAAGCGGCCGGTCCGGGCGGCGATGTCGCACGCGAACTCGATGTCGGCGAACACCGGCTCGAGCTCGGTCTCGATGGTCGAGCCGTAGATGTTGAAGACCGTGGTCGGCACCTGCTCCTCGCCGCCGAGGATCTTCATCAGCGCGTCGCGCTGCGCCTCGCTGGCGTGCGCGCTGATCGCCCCCTGCGCCGTGCCCCGGCCTTCGTGGACCGCCCCCGGCCAGCGGAACCGGGCGGCGAAGATCAGGCCGTCGAGGCGCGTGTCCCCGAACCACCCCTCGTCGATGCGCATCGCTTCCAGCCCCTCGCACCAGCCGGTGGTCGGGCGCCCGTTGAACTCGCAGGGGCAGCCGTAGTCGCAGCTGCACGCGCCGATCTTCGGTCCCCTGATCTGCCAGTCGACGTAGGCCACCGGTACTCTCCCCAATCCGAAGCCGCGGCTCCGACCTTATGCTGGCGATGTTTCAGGCCCATGTCATGCACGGTTTCCGGTGTTTCATCGTGGCTGGCGGGTCGTATTGCCGGAAGGCCGGCGGCTGTGTAGCTTCGCCGCAAACTGCAAAGCCACGAGCGGGCGGGGAACAGCACCATGGACATGAGCGGCGAGTATCGGATCCCGGCGGCGCGCCAGAAGGTCTGGGAGGCGCTCAACGATCCGGAGGTGCTCCGGGCCTCGATTCCCGGCTGCCAGTCGCTCGAGAAGGTGTCGGACGACCAGTTCGAAGCCAGGGTCACCGCCAAGGTCGGGCCGGTGAAGTCGACCTTCAACGGCTCGGTCAGGCTCTCGGACATCAACCCGCCGGAGAGCTACACGATCAGCGGCGAGGGCAAGGGGGGTGCCGCCGGGTTCGCCAAGGGCGGCGCCGACGTGCGCCTCAGGGAGGACGGGCCGGACGAGACGGTGCTGACCTACACCGCCCGGGCCGACGTCGGCGGCAAGCTCGCGCAGCTCGGCTCGCGCCTCATCGACGGCACGGCCAAGAAGATGGCCGACGAGTTCTTCTCCAATTTCCGGGACCAGGTGACCGGACCGCCCGAGCCGGCGCCCGCGGTCGCCGCAGCCGCGCCCGAGGCGGCAGCACCGGCGGCGGGCGCCCCGGCGCCAGCCGCCCGCGAGCGCGAACGCGAGGCCGCGCCCGGTGGCTTCGGCGAGCCGTCGATGCAGGCCCTGCTGCAGAACCGGCTGGTCTGGGCGGCCGGCGCGATCCTGCTGCTGATGATCCTGGTCCTGCTCTTCCGCTGAGCAGCCACCGGTCGCGCGGGTGGACGCGCGGGCGTGGCCCCGTCCGGCCGCTCCCTGCGGCCCTGACCCGGGGCGGCTTGGCCGTTGACGCTCCACCGAGGCTACCCTAGCTTCGCTCCCCAACCACCCGGAAGAACAACGACCAGCGACGGTCAGAGCGCGGTTCCGGGGCGCGAGGCGGGCCCGACCAGGGCGTTCAGGGGGAGTACCAGCGATGGCTGCTGTGACCATGACCGTCAACGGCAAGCAGGTGACGCGCGAGGTCGA
>DASUSF010000217.1:0-5793 GCA_036375275.1 Geminicoccaceae bacterium
GGCGTCGACCGGTTCGGCCACTTCGAGGCCGAGCCGGCGCCGGCCGCCGACCTCGCGCCGGAGGCGGTCGCCTACCACAGCGCCGTCCGCGAGCGGCGGATGGGGGTGCTGATGCGGGGCGCCGAGCGCCCGGCCGCCACCGCGCCCGCCGGCTGAGCCCCGCCGGGCGGCACGCGCGAGAAGGACGCCGAGCCGATGTCGATCCGCTTCGCGACCTTCTCGATCGTGGCCCGCGATCCCGCGAGCGGCTGGCTCGGGATCGGCATCGCGAGCCGGCCGCCATGCGTCGGCAGCCACTGCCCGCTGATCCGGCCGGGGCTCGGCGCCGCCGTGACCCAGGCCTGGACCAACCCCTACCTCAGCCACCGGGTGATGGAGCGGCTCGAACGGGGGGCCGGCGCCAGGGAAGCGCTCGATGCCGTGATCGCCGCCGAGACCGATGCCGAGCTGCGTCAGGTCGGGGTGGTCGACGCCCGGGGCGAGGTGGCGGCGTTCACCGGCGCCGGCACCGATCCGGCCGGCGGCCATCGGATCGGCGACCAGGTCACGGTCCAGGGCAACATGCTGGCCGAGGAGACGGTGCTCGACGCGATGCACGACGCCTTCGTCGCCGCGTCGGAGCGGCCCTTCCCGGAGCGGCTGCTGGCTGCGCTCGTGGCCGGCCAGGGGGAGGGCGGCGACGCCCGCGGGACCCGCTCGGCCAACCTTCGGGTGCTGGGCGAGGAGGTCTATCCGCTGATGGATCTCCGGATCGACTGGCACGAGGAGCCCGTCGCCGCGCTCGAGCGGCTCTACCGCGTCGCCGAGCGCGAGCTGTTCCCGTTCATCGGGGCGCTGCCGACCCGCGCCAACCCGCGCGGCCAGTTCGAGGCGGTCCGGGCGCAGATGAGCCCGCCGCCCCGGCGGGGCTGAAAGCCGGCGCGGGGCTCAGCCGCCGCGGGCGAAGCGGACCGCTTCCTCGGCCGCCCGGATCAGCGCCTGGGCCTTGTTCCGGCTCTCCTGGTATTCGGCTTCGGGATCGCTGTCCGCGACCACGCCGCCGCCCGCCTGGACGAACATCGTCCGATCCTTGACCAGTGCGGTCCTGAGCGCGATGCAGGTGTCCATCGTCCCGTCGGCCCCGAAATAGCCGACCGCGCCGGCGTAGATCCCCCGGCGCTCCGACTCCAGCTCGTCGATGATCTCCATCGCCCGGACCTTGGGCGCGCCGGAGACGGTGCCGGCGGGAAAGCCGGCGATCAGGGCGTCGAGCGCATCCGCACCCTCGCGGATCCGCCCCTCGACGTTCGAGACGATGTGCATGACGTGGCTGTACAGCTCGACGATCATCTTCTCGGTGACCCGCACCGTCCCGACCTCGGCGACCCGCCCGACGTCGTTGCGGCCGAGGTCGAGCAGCATCAGATGCTCGGCGAGCTCCTTCGGATCGCCGAGCAGATCGGCGGACAGCGCCGCATCCTCCTCCCGGTCCCGGCCACGCCGGCGGGTGCCGGCGATCGGGCGGATGGTGACCGTGCCGTCGCGCAGCCGGACCAGAATCTCCGGGCTCGAGCCGACGAGCGAGAAGCCGTCGAAATCGAGATGGAACAGGAACGGCGACGGATTGAGCCGGCGCAGCGAGCGGTAGAGCGAGAAGGCCGGCAGGTCGAAGTCGAGCTCGAACCGCTGCGAGGGCACCACCTGGAAAATGTCGCCCGCACGGATGTACTCCTTCGCCCGCTCGACCATCTCGTGGTAGCGCTCGCGGGTGACGTTGGAGCGCGCCTCGGGCAGGTGGACCGGGCCGCGGTCGAGGCTCCGGTGCGGCAGGCCGCGGTCGAAATCGGCGACCACGTCGGCCAGACGCTCGCGCGCGAGGTCGTAGGCCGCCCGGGCGGACAGCCCCGCCGACGGCCAGACCGGGGTCACGATCACCACCTGGTCCTGGACGTTGTCGAAGATCGCGACCACGGTCGGGCGGGTGAACACCGCGTCGGGGATGCCGAGCACGTCCGGGTTGACCTCCGGCAGGCGCTCCATCCGGCGGACCATGTCGTAAGCGAGGTAGCCGAACAGGCCGGCCGCCATTGGCGGCAGCTCGGACGGCAGCACCATCCGGGTGCTCCGGATCAGCTGCCTCAGGTCGGCGAGGGCATCCTCGGAGGACGGCGCGAAGGCGTCCGGGTCATGCCGGGCCTGCCGGTTGATCTCGGAGCGCTGCCCGAAGCAGCGCCAGACCAGGTCCGGCTTCAGCCCGATCGCCGAGTAGCGGCCGCGCACGGCCCCGCCCTCGACCGATTCGAACAGGAACGAGTAGGGCCGCTCGGCGCCGAGCTTGAGCATCGCCGAGACCGGGGTCTCCAGATCGGCGACGAGCGTCGTCCAGACCGCCTGCGCCCGTCCGGCGTCATAGGCCTCGACGAAGGCGCCCAGCTCCGGTTGGGGTGCCACGGCAGGGTCTCAGAAGACGCTGCCGGCAGGGCCGGACACGCCGTCGACCCGCCCGAGCCGGGCGACCTCCTCGGTGTCGATGCTGACCTCGAAGTCGCGGCGCAGCGCGGCGCCGAACTGGCTCAGGATGTCGTTGCGCATCTCGGCCTCGATCTCGGCCTCGACCTGCTCCAGCCCCTCGGGGTCGTCCGCGGGATTGGCCCCGATCACCTCGTCGGTGGTGACCACGGCGAAGCCGTCCGGCACCTCCACCGGCTCCTCCGCGAAGTCTCCGGGCGGGGTCGCGAAGAGCGCCTGCACGACGGCGGTGTTCACCGCCCCGTCCACGCTGCCGCCGGTCCGGCGGACCGACTCGATCGGCTGGACCTGCAGGCCGGCCTGCTCCGCCACCTGATCGAACCCGATCTCGCTCCCGAGCTTCCCGATCAGCTCCGCCGCGCGCTCCCGGGCGAGGCGCCGGCGCTCCCCGGTCTGCCACGCCTCGACCAGCTGGTCCCGGACCTCCTCGACCGGGCGGAGCCGCGGCGCCACCACCTCGTCGACCCGGAGCACGAAATAGCCGCCGTCCTCACTCTCCTCGAGCAGGCTGGTCTCGCCCGCGGGTGTGGTCAGGGCCACGTCGAGGAAGTCGGCCCCCGAGGGCAGCCCCTCGATCGGCTCGCCCTCGGGGCCGCGGCCGCTCGGATCGACCGCCGGGACATGCTCGACCTCGAGCCCGAGGGCCGCGGCCGCGTCCTCGAGCGGGGCGCCGGCGGCGAGCTCGTCGTCGAGCGCGTTGGCGAGGCCCGGCAGCTGCTCGCTCGCCTCCTCGAGGACCAATTCCTCGGCGATCGCGTCCCGGACCGCCTCGAAGGGGACGACCTGCTCCTCCTCGATCCCGGTGACCCGGAACAGGTGCCAGCCGAACGGGCTCTTGACCGGATCGCTGACCTCGCCCTCGCCGAGCATGAAGATCGCGTCCTCGAGCTCCGCGGGCAGCTGGCCGGGGCTGACCTCGCCGAGGTCGCTGAAGCTGGCGCCGTCGACCGGCGCCGCGGCCTGCTCGAAGGCGGCGCCCTCCTCGACCGCCCGGTCGACCGCCTGGATGGCCTCCTCCTCGCTGGCCAGGATCTGCTCGACCTTCCGCGCCTCCGGCTCCCGGTACTGGTCGATCCGCCGCTGGTACGCGGCCTCGATCTCGCTCTCCTCGACGGCGACCTCGTCGGCCAGGTCCTCGGGCCCGAGGGTGACGAAGGTCAGGGCCCGGAGCTCCGGCGCGGTGAACTGCTGCTCGTTGGCGCTGTGATACTCGGCGAGCTGCTCGTCGCTCGGCTCCGGCACCGCCTCGATCGAGGCGGGTGTGACCACGATCATCCGCCCGCGCCGCTGTTCGTTCTGGTGCCGGTAGAGCGGGTCGACGAGGGCCTGGGGGGCCTCGACCGCCGCGATCAGGCTGTCGGTCAAGGTGCCGCGGATGAGGTCCTGGCGGAGCATCGCGAGGTAGCCGTCCTCGCTGAGCCCGTTCGCCAGGAGGAGCTGCTCGAAGCGGCCACGGTCGAACTGGCCCGCGGTCTGGAAGGCCGGGTTGTCGACGACCATCTGCCGAAGCGTGGCGTCGTCGACGACCAGGCCCATCTCCCGGGCGCGAAGGTCGATCAACCGGCGCGCGATGAGATCCTGCAGCGCCTGCTGCATGAGACCGAGCTGGACGGCTTGATCGCGCTCGATGCCGGTGCCGAGGCGGCGCTGGACGTTCTCGACCACGCGCTCGAACTCGGTGGACAGCTCGCTCGCCAGGATCTCGGAATCGCCGACCTCGGCAACCACCGGGTTCTGCCCGCCGCCGTAGAAAATGTCGCCGATGCCCCAGACGGCGAAGCTCGCGACCAGCAGGAGGAGCAGAATCTTGACGACCCAGGAGCCGGCCTGCTTGCGGATGGAGTTCAACATGGCGCGGGATCTGTGTTTGGACGGCCTGACCGGCAGCCGCGTTGCGAGGGGCGCAATCTAGCAGCCGGATGAGGCCCGGCAACCGCCAATCGCCGGCCAGGGCATCGTTGGCATCGCTCGAGACGTCATGCTAGAGAGACGCCGCCCCGGTGGAGCGACCTCTCGACAGCAGGGACCCGATCGAACATGACCTTCGCGCGGCCGGTCGTGGTTGGCAACTGGAAGATGAACGGGCTGCGCGCCGACGGCGAGACCCTGGCCCGGGCGGTCGTGGCGGGAGCCGGCCCGGACGGGACGCTCGGCGTCTGCCCGCCGGCGACCCTGACCCTTCTGGTCGGGGAGCGGCTCGGGCCCAGCGGTGTCCTCCTCGGCGGCCAGGACTGCGCGGCGGCGGCCAAGGGCGCCTTCACCGGCGACATCGCGGCGCCGATGCTCGCCGATCTCGGCTGCCGGCTGGTGATCGTCGGCCATTCCGAGCGCCGCCATGGGCACGGCGAGGACGACGCGCTGGTCAGAGCCAAGGCGGAGGCGGCCGGGGCCGCCGGCCTGGTGCCGATCGTCTGCGTCGGCGAGACCGAGACCGAGAAGGACGAGGGCCGGACGCTGGAGGTGCTCGACCGGCAGCTCGACGGCAGCGTGCCGCCGGGGCTGGACGGCGCGAGCCTGATCGTCGCCTACGAGCCGGTCTGGGCGATCGGCACCGGACGGAGCGCCACGGCCGACGAGATCCGGCGGGCGCACCGGCACATCCGCGCCCGGCTCGGCGGGCTCTCCCGCGACGGCGCCGACGTGGCCCTGCTCTACGGCGGCTCGGTCAAGGCCGACAATGCGGCCGAGATCATGGCGATCGCCGACGTCGACGGCGTGCTGGTCGGCGGCGCCAGCCTTGATGCCGCGGCCTTTCTCGCCATCTACCAGGCAGGCCTCGCGGCCCGCGCCTGAGCGCACGACCCGGACGGACCCCTGCCATGACGACCATCGTTCTGATCATCCATCTCGTGATCGCGCTCGCGCTGGTCGGCGTGATCCTCCTGCAGCGGAGCGAGGGCGGCGCCCTCGGGATCGGCGGCGGCGGCGGCGGCGGGTTCCTCACCGGGCGCGGCCAGGCCAACCTCCTGACCCGGACCACCGCGTTCCTGGCCGTCGGCTTCATCACCACGAGCCTCGTGCTCGCGATTCTCGCGAGCCGGGCGACCGCCCCGACCTCGATCCTCGATCAGCCGGCCGCCACGACGGCCCCGACCGCGCCGGCGGAGCCGGCGGAGCCGAGCGCGCCCGTCGCACAGTGAGAAGATGTCGGGGGCCGCGCAGCCGGGGCCCCTCGCGACGCCCCGCCCCGTTGTCATTGCGCGGGGGCTCGGTGATAATGCCCGCCCAATGACGCGCTTCGTCTTCATCACGGGCGGCGTTGTGTCGTCGTTGGGCAAAGGGCTC
>DASUSF010000218.1:0-2436 GCA_036375275.1 Geminicoccaceae bacterium
TACCGCGACGGTCACCGGAAGAAGCTCGACGTCGCCCGCCAGGTCCGCGAGATCGGCCTGCCGCTGACCATCAACTGGGTGGTCCACCGCCAGAACATCGAGCACGTGGACGAGGTCATCGAGCTGGCGGTCGAGCTCGGAGCGGGTCGCCTGGAGGTCGCCCACGTGCAGTACTACGGCTGGGCGCTGCTCAACCGCGGGGCCCTGATGCCGACCCGCGAACAGGCCGAGCGCGCGATTCAGCGGGTCGAGGCCGCGCGCGAGCGCCTCAAGGGCCAGCTGGTGATCGACGCCGTGGTGCCCGACTACTACGCCCGCTGGCCGAAGCCGTGCATGGGCGGCTGGGGGCGGCAGAACCTCAACGTGACGCCGTCCGGCAAGGTCCTGCCCTGCCACGCCGCGGAGACCATCACCGCGCTCCGCTTCGACAACGTGAAGGAGCGGTCGCTCGGCGAGATCTGGCGCTCCGGCGAGGCGTTCCAGGCGTTCCGGGGCACCGGGTGGATGGCCGAGCCGTGCCGGAGCTGCGAGCGGCGGAGCCGCGACTTCGGTGGCTGCCGCTGCCAAGCGTTCGCCCTGACCGGGCGCGCCGAGGCGACCGATCCGGCGTGCTCGCTCTCCCCCCACCACGGCGAGCTGGTGCGGGCGGCGGAGCGGGAGGCGGGCGAGGCCCCGCCACCCTTCATCTACCGCCGGCCAGGCAACGCGCCCCCGGCGCCGGCCGGGCGGGAGCGGATGCTCGCCGAATGAGCGCCGGCCGCCGGCCCCGCTTCCGCGTCTACATCGCGCAGAGCCTGGACGGCTTCATCGCCAGCCCCGACGGCACGATCGACTGGCTCGAGCCGTTCCCCGCCGGCACCTTCGGCTTCGAGAGCTTCATCGAGAACATCGCCACCATCGTCATGGGCCGGGCGAGCTACGATCAGGTCCTGACCTTCGGCGACTGGCCGTACGCCGGCACCCCGACGGTGGTCCTGACCTCCCGACCCTTCGAGCCGCCGCGCGCGGACGTCGAGGTCTGGACCGGCTCGCTCCCGGAGCTGATCGAGGAGCTCGGCCAGCGGCAGGTGGGGGAGGTCTGGGTGATGGGCGGAGCGGCCACGATCGGGGCCTTCGTCGACCTCGGGCGCATCGACCGCCTCGACGTCTTCATCCTGCCGCTGCTGCTCGGTCGCGGCGTGCCGCTGCACACCGCGACCGAGCCGCGCGCCCTGAGCCTCCGGGCGGCCGAGACGCTCGAGCACGGCGTGGTCAGGCTGGAGTACGCCTGCCTGTAGGGGCTGCTGGTTAAGCGACCCCGCCACGGGAATGTCTGGCTGGGGCGGCAGGATTCGAACCTGCGAATGCCGGATTCAAAGTCCGGTGCCTTACCGCTTGGCGACGCCCCATCATCGCGGAAGGCAATCTACGGCTCGTCCGAACCGCCTGCAACCTCGCCTCCCTTGAGGATCTCGATGCCCGTGCCGGGAGCGATCCCGAGCGCTTCCGCGGCGGCGCCGTCGCGGAGCGCGATCTCGGCCAGGCCGTTCGCGTTGGCATACCAGAGCAGGTGCCCCGGGGCGACGGCGGTGAAGGTCCGTGCCCGGGCGATCGTCCGGCCGCCGGCCCGGAGCCGGTCGTCCGGCCCGAGGATCTCGGCGCGGATTCCGGTCATGGCGTTGCCGTAGTGGTCGACGTAGACCACCGCCGGCAAGTCGTCCGGCCAGTCGTCGAAGGCGGTGACCCTGGCCTGCGCCTCGCGCGGGCGCCAGCCGATCGCGATGCCGGCCGCTGCCGGCGCGAACACGTCGCGGCCATGGAAGGTCGGAGCGGCGCCGGCGTCGGCCTCGTCGAGCGGCCAGGCGCGCAAGGTCCTGGCGCGCCGCCGGATCAGCTCGAACAGCCCGTTGTCCGGGCCCACGAACCAGCGCCCGTCGGCCTCGACCACCATGCCTCGGCGACCGCCGCCGACGCCCGGATCGACCACGCCGAGGATGACGTCGCCGGGCTCGAACCAGCTCGCGTACGCGGCCAGCAGGTAGGCGGACAGCTTCGGCGAGAAGGCCGGCGCGTCGGCGAACAGGTCGATCACCGGGGTCCCGGGCGCGCGCCGGGCGAGGATCGCCTTGACCTGGCCGACGTAGGGACCGGTGAGGCCGAAGTCGGTGAACAGCACGATCATGGACGCCCTCCTGCCACGACCGGCCGAATCCACCATCCGGAGCGGGCGTCCGCAAGGAGGTCCGCGGCGCGCCGGGCGCCGGCCGCATCCCCGAACCAGCCGAAGCAGGTGGCGCCGCTGCCGCTCATCCGGGCGAGGCGGACCCCCGGCAGCCTCCGTAGCCGGTCGAGGACCTCGCCGACCGCCGGCTCGAGCCGGACCGCCGCGGCTTCGAGGTCGTTCCGGCCGGACGTCATCCAGCGCCCGGCCGCCGCTTCCACCGGCGGCGCCCCCCG
>DASUSF010000219.1:0-9694 GCA_036375275.1 Geminicoccaceae bacterium
CCGGATCTCGGCCAGCGCCGCCTCGAGCGCCTCCCCGTCGGTCAGCGTCCGGCTGATCTCGAAGCGTGCCGCGGCGGCGATGCCGGCGAGGTCGACGCCCGCGGCGGTGTGCGTCGCCTGCATGCCGGTCTCGCCGTAGCGCTCGTTGTCGAGCACCACGAGCGCGAGGTTGGCGGGGCGTTCGGCGCCGATGGTCGCGAGCCCGCCGAGCCCCATCAGCATCTCGCCGTCGCCGGTGATCACCAGGACCCTGCGGTCCGGGCGGGCGAGGGCGAGCCCGAGGCCGATCATCGCGGCCCCGCCCATCGCGCCCCAGAGAGGCAGGGAGAGCGGATGGTCGCCGGCGGCGGTCACGTCCCAGGCCGGGGCGCCCAGCCCGGCCACGACCAGGAGATCGCCCCGGTCCTCGAGCAGGCGGGCGACGACGTCCCGCCGGTCCAGGCCGGGCCCGGCCCGATCCGTCATCGCCCGAAGCTCTTCGCGCCGATCAGGCGCTGGCCGATCAGGATCGCGACGCCGCGCTGGCCCTCGTACGCCATTCTGCCCATCATCCGCACCGTCTCGCCGGCCCGCGCCGGATCGTCCAGCCGCTCGACCACCACACCCACCGCCTGCATCACCGCAGCCGTCGCCTGGCCCATCGGCACCTGCCATGGGTTGAACTCGCCGTGCTCGCCGCGCATGGTCACCAGCATCAGCAGCGGGCAGCGGCAGGTCTGCAGCAGGCCCAGCATGTTGATGCAGTTGCCGACCCCGCTGCTCTGCATCAGCAGCGCCGAGCGCACCCCCCCGAGCCAGGCGCCGGTGGCGAGCGCCACGCCCTCCTCCTCGGTGGTCAGAACCACCGCCTGCATGTCGCTCGCGGCGCGGCAGCGCTCGATCAGCCGCTTGTGGCCGGCATCCGGGACGTAGCTCACCTGACGCACCTCGAGCGCCACGAGGGCATCGAAGATCGCGTCCGGCCAGATCGGAGTTGCGTCGCTCATGATCGGTTCAGGCGGTTCCGGAGATGGTGGAGGGGCGGTGGACCCTAGCACGTCCGTCGGGCGGCGGAAGAGCCGGACGGCCGGTGTCCGGGACGCAGCTGTGGAACCGCGGACCGGATCCGACGTTCCACGCGCACACGGGAGGAAAGAAGATGTCTCGATCCAGCACGCGTAGCGCCTTTGTGCTTCCGGTTTCAGCGAGCCTGCTGCTGCTCGGCGGCTGCGCCGAGATGCAGCGCGGGATGGAGGACGTCCTCCAGACCACGGGCACGGCCTCGGTCGGCTTCGAGTGCGAGGGCGACCGGGAGCTCGACGTCGCGTTCTCGTCGGACGGGCGGGAGGCGCGCCTGATGTCCGGCGGCGAGTCCATCGACCTCCGTCTGGTCGACACCCGCGAACAGGGCGATACCCGGATCTACGAGAACCGGCGCGGCACCGTCCGGATGGTCGACGAGGGCGACGAGATCCACGTCCGGATCGAGGGCAAGGACAACTTCACCGACTGCGAGCCGGACGATCCCGACTACCGTCGCTCCAGCAACACCTTCTGATCCCGTGCTCAGTGCGCCATCAGCACCGGCACGGTCGCGTTGCCGAGGATGTGGCTGGTGGCGCCGCCGAAGATCATCTGCCTGAGCCGGCTCTGGGTGTAGGCGCCCTTCAGCATCAGATCGAAGCCTTCCTCGGCGCAGACGCCGAGGAAGGTCGGTCCGATCGCGTTCCGGCTGCCCACGCTCACCTGCTTGAACCGCGCCGGGAAGCCGTGGCGCATCAGGGTGGTCGCCACGTCGCGGGCGCTCGGGCCGGCCACCATGCCCTCCTCGACCGCAAGCACCAGGATCTCCGAGGCTCCGGCCAGGAACGGCATGCCATGCGCGATGGTGAGCGCGGTCTCGGTGCTGCCGTTCCAGGCGATCATGATCCGGTTGCCGATCGCGTCCGGCGCCTCCGGCGGAACCACCAGGACCGGCCGACCACTCTCGAACAGCGCCGCCTCGAGGGCGCTGATCCGCGGCCCCGCGGCGGCCTGCACCGGCCGGCCGAGGACCAGGAGGTCGAAGGCGCGACCCCGGCTCGCGAGGTCCTCGTCGCCCGCCGCGACCAGCTCCGCGAACGAGGCGGTCGGCTCGTCCGACATCGGGATGCCCTCGACCAAGGGGATGCCGTGGGCGCCGGCGAACCTCTCGAACTGCTCGCGCAGATGGGCGCCGATGGTGCGCTCGACCCGCTCCACGCTCTCGACCAGGTCGGTCGTGGCGAGCCCGGCGCCTTCCGGTCCCATCGGCACGAGGCGGGGCGCGCCGTGCCGGACGTGCAGCCCTTCGATGTGGCTCTTGAACCGATCGGCCACGAGCCAGGCGGCCTCGAGCATCGCGCCGACGCTGTCGTGCTCCTCGAGGTGGACGAGGATGGTCTTCATCGCCTGAGAGCCCCAATCTGATTTCGTCCAGGATCAGCCACTTGCGGTGGCCGGGTCAACCGCGGAGAGAGAGCTTCGCACCTCGGGTACGCGCGCGGGCAGCCGAGGAGGTGGATTCTACGAAGATCCCCGGCCCGCACGGTGCCACCTGCAGCCACGCCGGGTCGTCCGGCATCCGCGCTGCCTCCCTTGCCAGGGTCGTCCGCACGGCTACTGTGGCGCCGCCATGACCGGCGGGGAAGAAAAAGCTCGACCGCGGATGCCCGGGGCGCGGCTCCGCGGGGCGGTCGTCGGCTGCGGCTTCTTCGCCGTCAACCATCTCGAGGCCTGGCGGGACCTGGCGGACGAGGTCGAGCTGGTCGCGCTCGCGGACCTCGACCGCGGCAGGGCCGAAGCGATGGCGGCGCGCTTCGGAATCGGGCGGGCCGACGACGATCCGGCGCGCATGCTGGACGAGACGGCCCCCGACTTCGTCGACATCGTGACCACGATGGAGAGCCATCGGGCGCTGGTCGAGCTCGCCGCGGCGCGGGGCGTGCCGGTGATCGTCCAGAAGCCGATCGCGCCGGCGCTCGCAGATGCCGAAGCGATGGTCGCGGCCTGCGAGCGGGCCGGCGTGCCGCTCATGGTGCACGAGAATTTCCGCTTCCAGCGGCCGGTGAGCGCGGTTCGGGACGTGCTGGCCTCGGGTCGGATCGGGCGGCCATTCTTCGCCCGGATCTCCTGGCGGACCGGGCACGATGTGTTCCAGGGCCAGCCCTACCTCGCCCGGGTGCCGCGGCTGATCATCCTGGACCTCGTGATCCACCTGCTCGACGTCGCGCGGGCGCTGCTCGGCGAGGTCGAGACGCTGGCCTGCCGGACCGCCCGCGTCCGGCGCGGGATCGCGGGCGAGGATGCGGCCGCCCTGCTCCTGGGCCACGCGGCCGGCGGGACCACGGTCATCGACGCCACCTACAGCGCGCGCCGCGCCCCCGACCCGTTTCCCGAGACCCTGATCGAGATCGACGGCGACCGGGGTTCGCTTCGGCTGGCCCCCGGCTACCGCCTGTGCGTGATCGACCGCGAGGGGCCGATGGTCGCGGACGTCGCACCCGAGGCGCCGGCCTGGGCGATCCCGCCCTGGCAGGCGATCCAGGAGAGCGTGGTCCGGGTTCAGCGGCACTGGACCGAATGTCTCAGAACCGGCGCCACGCCGGCCACCTCCGGTCGCGACAACCTCGAGACCTTCAGGCTCGTGGAGGCGGCGTACGCGTCGGCCGCCGCGGGCAGCACCGTCAGGCCCGGTGCCATGGCATCGGCCGATCCGCCTGGGAGGGCATCATGACCGACCTCACGCCCGACGACCTCGAGGCGCTTCGCGCCTACGACACGCCGACGATCTGCAACGCCCTCGAGGTGGTCGTGCCCGAGCGCCGGGCGATCGGCTTCACCACGAAGACCCTGATCTGCCCGTTCCCCGAGCTCAGGCCCGTGGTCGGCTTGGCCAAGACCGCGATGATCCGCGCCATGCAGCCGGGCGGGCCCGCCGGCAGCGCCCAGCGCCAGGCGCGGCTCGCCTACTACCGCTATGTCGCCGACGGCGAGCTGGCGAAGATCTCGGTGATCCAGGACCTCGACAGCCGCGAGGGCTTCGGCTGCTTCTGGGGCGAGGTCAACACGGCGGTGCACCGGGCGCTCGGCTGCGCCGGGCTGGTCACCAACGGCGGCGTCCGCGACCTCGACGCCATCGCCCCGGACTTCCAGGTGCTCTGCGGCTACGTGACGCCGAGCCACGCCCACGTCCGTTCGGTCGCGTTCGGCTGCGACGTCGACGTCTACGGCATGATCGTCCGCGACGGCGATCTCGTGCATGCCGACCGGCACGGCGCGGTCGTCGTCCCGGCCGAGGTCGCGCGCGAGGTGCCGCGGGCCGCCGACCTCTGCGCCAGGCGCGAGGCGCCGATCCTCGAGGTCGCGCGCAGCGGCGACTTCTCGCTCGCGAAGCTCGAGGCCGCGATGGCCGAGGCGGCGGAGATTCACTGACCGACGCGCATCGGGCGCGCGGCACAAGGAACATCGGTGGCGCCACCGCCGTTGGCATCCATGTCCGCCGCCCGACGGCGGGTCGGATGACCACCTGGGGAGGGGATGATGGCGGATCTACAGCGACTTCTCGGCGGCATGCTGGCAAGCGGCATGGGTGGGCGGAGCCGGCGCGGGCCGGCGTTCGCGTCGTCGTCGTTCATGGGCTCGAGCTCTGGCGGCCTCGGCAGCTTTCGGAAGACTGCCGGTCTCGGCGCGCTCGCGTATCTCGGCTACAAGGCCTATCAGGAGTACCAGAAGAACAGTCAGGCGAGCGCGGGCGCGGCCGGTGCGCCCGGGACGCCGACCGGCGCCGCCCGGCCGGCGGGCGGTGCGGCCCCGCGCGAGGGCGGCGGCCCGTCCCTCGGCGAGCGCCTCGGCGGCATCCTCGGCATGGGCGGCTCGAAGCCGCAGCCCGAGCCTGAGCCCGAGCCCGCGAGCCTCGGCGACGAGCAGGCGATGCTCCTGATCCGGGCGATGATCGCGGCCGCCAACGCGGACGGCGAGATCTCGCCGGAGGAGCGCCGGACCATCTCGGCCAAGCTCGATCAGGCCGGCGCCGGGCCGGAGGAGCGGGCGGTGCTGCAGCAGGAGCTGGAGCGGCCGCGCTCGGTCGATCAGATCGCGCGCGAGGTGCACGACCAGGACACGGCGGAGCAGGTCTACCTCGCGTCGCGTCTCGCCATGAATCCGGACACCGCCGCGGAGAAGGCGTATCTCGACTACCTCGGCTCGCGGCTGAACATTCCGGCCGACCGCCTGGAGGAGCTGAACCGCGCAGCCTGAGGGGCGGCCGGCGCGACGGCGTCTAGAGAATGTTGGCCGCGATGTCGGGGTCGAGGGTGAACAGCTCCTGCGGGCGACCGACGCCGCGAAGCATGTAGCGGCCGAGCGAGACCAGGCGGTCGCGACAGCCGGGGTCGGCACGGGCGAACGCCTCGGAGACGACCACCCGCTGATCGAGCGCGTCGCACATCGATTCCAGGCGGCTCGCCTCGTTCACCGCCGGCCCGACCACCGTGAAGTCGAGGCGGTCCTGGCTGCCGATGTTGCCGTAGAGGACGTCGCCGGCGTGGAGCGCGAAGTCGACGCCGGTGACGGCCCGACCCTCGCTCCGGCGCTGCGCGTTCAGGTCGGCCACCGCGCGCCGGGCCTCGACCACGGCGTCGAGCGCGCGCGCGCAGGCATCGCCGTCGTCCTCGAGCTCGAAGGCGCCGAGCAGCCCGTCGCCGATGAACTTGAGCACCTGCCCGCCCTGGCCATGGATCGCCTTGACCAGGCAGTCGCTGTAGGCGTTGAGCAGCGGCACCAGCTCGTCCGCGCCGGCGGCATCGGCGACGCGGGTGAAGCCCTTCAGGTCGCTGAACCAGATGATCGCGCGGAGCGTCCGGGTGCGGCCGCGCTCGATCTCTCCCTTGCAGACCCGCGCCGCGGCGTCGGCGCCGAGGTAGGTGGCGAGGAGGCTACGCGCCGCGCGCGCCAGGGTCACCGTCTTGATGGCGAGGGCGAAGGCCGGGAGCACGCTCTCGATCAGGGCGATGTGGCCGTCGTCGAAGGTGCCGTCGGACGTCCAGCTCGTGAACATCTCCTCGACCGGACCCATCGGGTCGGGGTCGCCGAACTCGGTATGGAAGCCGACGTAGTCGCGGCCGCCTTCGAGCCGTACCCGGTCGAGCAGGGAGAAGCGGCCCGGCTCCAGCTCGTCGAGGCGCCAGCGGATCGAGCCTTGTCCGGACTGTTCGAGGACATAGAGCGGGCTGTTCAGCCATTCCTGCCCCTCGCCCTGCACCCGCGGATACTCGGTCTCGATGGCGCTGCCGCGCGCCCGCTCCCAGACCGACATCTGCCCGCCGAAGATCGGGTGCAGCGTGTCCACACCGACGAAGCTCCGCCAGAGCGGCACGCCGGCACCGGCCAGGCGCTCGCTCAGGCCCTCGAGAAGGACCGGCTCGCGCTCGCCCGCGAGCCCCGCCTCGACCAGCCAGGCGCGGATCGCGCCCGCCGTCTCGTCCATCGCCCGATCCTCCCGTAGCCGCTCGACAGCAAGTTGACGCGTCCGGCCGGAGCGACAATAGTCGCCGCAATCAAAGCGGGCCGTGCCCGAAGCAAAAGGGAGGCGCATCGTGGCGAGCGGGGGCTTCGTCGTTCTGGCCGGGTTTCGCCTCCAGGCCGGGCCGCGCGGCCGCTTTCCCGAAGCGGACAGGGCCGATGCCGAGGCGTCGGTCCGGGACGAACCCCGCTGCCGCCACTTCGACGTCCTGATCACGGATGAGGTGCCCGACACGGTGCCGCCGCACGAGGTCCACGACGATGCCGCCGCCTTAGCGGCGCACCTGAGCTCGAGCAGATCGGCCACGCCTGGCCGCAGCGGTCCGGGCGGAGAAAGATGACCTCATAACGCCGATCGCAGAGACCACCAGACCGACAGCTCTGGTGGTTCGCGAGGCACCGACCGGAGGACGGCCCTCCGCTTGGTTCGAACCACCAGCCGGGGCCAGGGAGGGCAGGGAAGCACCATGGCGTTTTCAGGTCTCAAGGAGATGACCCGGAGCCGAGAGCTCAAGGTCGGTCACATGATCTTCGAGTTCGCGACGCCGGGGATCGGCTACATCTGCAAGGAGGCCGGCTGCGACTTCGTGATCGTCGACCTCGAGCACACCGGCTTCAGCTACGAGACGATCAAGGACGTGCTCCGCGCGATCGAGGCGGCGGGCGTGCCGAACATCGTGCGGGTGCCGTCCAAGGAGTACCATCACATCGCGCGCGCCCTGGACGTCGGCGCGGAGGGGCTGATGTTGCCGATGGTCAACGATGCGCGCGAGGCCGAGAGCATCGTCCGCAGCATGAAGTACTTCCCGCGCGGCCAGCGCGGCGTCGGGCTGGGCCTGGCCCACGACCGCTACCGGTCGGGCGCGGTGATGGAGAAGCTCGAGCAGGCCAACGCGAAGACCACGCTGTTCGCCCAGATCGAGACCGCCGAGGGGGTCAGGAACGCCGACGACATCGCCTCGATCGATGGAGTCGATTGCCTCTGGGTCGGCCACTTCGACCTGTCCGCCTCGCTCGGCATCCCGGGCGAGTTCGGGCACAGGAAGTTCACCGACGCGATCGAGAAGGTGCGCAAGGCCTGCGACAGGCACGACACCTCGCTCGGCCGGCTCGTGGGCTCGGTCGAGGAGGGGATCGAGCGCAACCGGGAGGGCTTCGACTTCATCTGCTACTGGGGCGACGTCTGGGCCTACCAGGCGGCGATCACCAGCGCGATCGGGGCGATCCGGGAGGGTGCGGGTGGCGCCGCTCCGGCTGCGGCCACCGGCGCCTCGAAGGGCAGGACCGGCGGAGGCAAGGGCGGCCGGAAAAAGTCGAAATAGGGAGGCGGAAGGTGGCGGACGTATTCCGGGTCGCGCTCAGCGGCGATTTCCAGAAGCCGGACGGCAGCCTCGCCTTTCCGGACTTCGACATCGGCCCGCTCGACCGGGAACCGAACCTCGAGTGGCAGTGGATCCCGGGCGAGGGGACGATCAGGCCGAGGACCTCGATGGCTTCGACGCCTTGATCCTGCTCCTACCCAGGATCGAGCCGGAGAGCTTCCCGGACGACGGCCGTCTCGCGCTCGTCGCCCGCTTCGGGGTCGGCTTCGACACCGTCAACGTCGAGGCCTGCAGCGACCACGCCTGCGCCCTCGTGACCACGCCCGATGGCGTGCGCCGCCCCGTCGCGGTCGCGATCCTGACCTTCATCCTCGCGCTCGCGGGCAAGCTGAAGGCCAAGGACCGGATCACGCGGCAGGGGCCCGAGGGGATTCGACGTGGTCTGGGCGCTCACCAAGGGCGGCCCCGGCACCATGACCGAGACCATCTCGATCTACGCCTACGTCCAGGGCTTCCAGCAGTTCGAGACCAGCTACACCGCGGCCATGGCGATCCTGATCATCGTCCTCCTCTCGATCGTGGTGATCCTCGCCCTCAAGCGCATGGAGATCGCGCGCGCATGATGGAAGGCTGCGCTGAAGGTTTGAGTAGCTTGCAGGCCTGCGAACGGCAGGGCTTGCCGTTCGCAGGCCATGCCGAGGATCCGCACTGGTCGTCCGGGCGGTCAAGGACGCGCGGAGCGCGCCGGCTTCGCCGGCCGAAGAGCCTTGACCGGGCGGACGACCAGTGCATGGGCCGCCTTTGACATGAGCACCGCGGTCCGCCCGGCGCCCATCGAGACCGGCGGCGCGGTCGCGCGGCCGAAGCGGCAGTGGTGGTCGCGCGCCACTCGCACGCTCCTGCTCCGCTACCTCGGCGCGGCCCTCGTGACCCTCGTCTTCCTGTTCCCGATCTACTGGCTGGTCATGATCTCGTTCAAGACCCCGGCCGAGATCTTCGCGAGCCCGCCGGCCTGGATCGCGCAAAGCCTGCAGCTCGACAACTACCGGGTCCTGTTCCGGGACGGCGACGCGGTGACCGTCCTCAACAGCCTGATCGTCGCCGGCATCTCGACCGTCCTCGCCATGCTCCTCGGCACGGTCTGCGCCTACTCCCTCGCCCGCTTCAGGACCGGCGGCGACAACCTCGCGATCTGGATCATCAGCCAGCGCATGGTCCCGCCGATCGCGATCGTCTTCCCGGTCTTCCTGCTCTACGTCTGGTTCGGCTGGGTCGACACCTACCACGGCCTGATCCTGCTCTACACCGCGTTCAACCTGCCCTACGTGATCTGGATGATGCGCGGCTACATCGAGGACATCCCGATCGAGCTCGAGGAGGCGGCGCTGGTCGACGGCTACACCCGCTACCAGGTGCTCTGGAAGGTGGTCCTGCCGATGGCCCGCGCCGGGCTGTTCGCGACCGCGGTGTTCACCTTCGTCTTCGCCTGGAACGACTTCATCTTCGCCCTCG
This sequence comes from Geminicoccaceae bacterium, assembly GCA_036375275.1. Classification (GTDB taxonomy): domain Bacteria; phylum Pseudomonadota; class Alphaproteobacteria; order Geminicoccales; family Geminicoccaceae; genus DASUSF01. Next base: position 9,354 of record DASUSF010000219.1, read on the forward strand.
TGCTCACCCGGAACGAGGTCACCACCTTCCCGGTCCAGGTCACCCACTACTTCGGCGGCCAGTCCAACTTCTGGGCCAAGATCGCCGCCATGAGCGTGCTCGGCACGGTCCCGATCTTCATCGCCGTCGCGATGCTCCAGCGCTACCTGGTCCGCGGCATCTCCCTCGGCGCCGTCAAGGGCTGACCCCCATATCGGCAAAAACCCAACTCCTTGATCAAGGCCGCTTTCTCGGGTTCGTTTCGTATACGCGCCCGAGTCCGCCCACTCCTGCCCCGTCGACGGCCGCACCACCGCATCCGTCGCCGCAACTCAACATAGGACCACATCCTTGTGTCCGGT
>DASUSF010000220.1:0-3849 GCA_036375275.1 Geminicoccaceae bacterium
TGTTGATTTGCTGGAGAATGAGGGATTGTCGGCCCGGCGTGGTTCGCGATCGGAAACGATAGAGGTAGGACAATCCGATTCGCAGGAGGATCGCCATCGCGCGCTCGACCTGCTCGACGAGTTCCCGATGGTGCGCTTCGAATGCCTGGTGCGCAGGAGTCGCGGGATCGATCCGATCGTGGTGCGGAGCGGTCAGGGGTTGATCGACGGAACCGGGCCGGCGGAGCGCTGGCAGCATCTGCTCGACCATCTGCACCCGGACGACCGGAGACACTTCCGACCGCCGCGGAGCCTCGCCCGCCCGGCCCGGCGCAGGGTACGGCTGCGCGCCGGGGACGAGCCCTACCGCTCCTTCCAGCTCGCCCACCGGAGCCGGCCGGCGGAGCCCCGCGGCCGGATCTGGGAAGGGATCCTTGCCGAGGCAGGCCCGGAGGATCCCGAGACGCGGCTCGCGACGATCGCCGATCACCTCCCGGCCGCCCTGTATCGCTGTGAGGTCGAGGGGCGCTCGACCCGCTGCACCTTCGTCAGCGCGGCGGTGGCGGACGTGTTCGGCATCTCGGTCGCGGCCTACCGCGAAGATCCGGCCCGGATGCTCGACAACATCCACCCCGACGATCGACAGGGCGTGATCGAGGCATGGCATGAAGCCGCTGAGCAGCAGACGATCTTCGACTGCGAGTTCCGGATCGTGCTCGGGCGCGGAAGGGAGCAGTGGGTGCGCTCGGTGGCGCAGATGACGCCGGGCCGTCGCGGCGTGGTCCTGGCCGACGGGATCGCGACGGACGTCACCAGGCGCCGCCTGGTGCAGGAGCAGCTGGAGCAGCGTAACCGCGAGCTCCTGACCCTCTGCCGGATCTCCGAGATCGCGCTCAACAGCCCGAGCGTCGCGAGCGGGCTGGAGCAGATGGCGCGCGAGATCGCGCGTCATATGAACTTTCCGACCGCGGTGATCGCGATCTACGACGAGAGCGACCAGGTCGTGACGGTGCGCGGCCGCCACAACGTCCCGCATCTGCCGCCCGGACCGCCGGTCCGTCTGCCCATCCGCCACACTCTCGCCTGGGAGGTGATCCGCACCGGCCGGCCGCTGATCGAGAACGACGCGCTCGGCCGCTCCGAGGCCCGCTTCACCTACATGCACAAGGCGCGGCATCAGACCTTCGTCGGCGTGCCGGTCAAGGTCGGCGAGCGGGCGATCGGCTGCCTCGGGCTCGGTCATCCGGATCGGCTCGATCCACCGCCCGCGTTGATCGAGCTGTTGTCGAGCTGGGCCGACGCGATCGCCTCCTTCATCGCGAGCAAGGGTCAGGAGGAGCTGCTCGCGCCGCGGCCGAGCCGGCACGGCCTCGAGTTCGAGGCCGCCTTCGCCTCCCGCCTCACAGCCCGGCAACGGGAGGTCCTGGCGATCCTGAAGAGTGGCCGCTCGAACCGCTCGATCGCCGAGCAGCTCGGTCTCCAGGAAGCGACCGTGAAGATCCACGTCCGGGCCATTCTCAAGGCGCTCGGCGTGCGCAACCGCACCCAGGCGGCGATGATCGCGAACTCGGTGGAGCCCGGCACGCGCCCCCGCCGCGGCGCGGGCCGGCGTCGGGGCGGGCGGGTGAGCGATGGGCGCTGAGCGGGACGACCTCGGGGCGCTGCTTCGGGCGAGCGGCATCCAGCGGTCCGTCGATGACGTGCTGGACCTGGTCGCGGCGGTCCGGGCCGCGCCGGACGCCCCCGATCCGGATGCCTGGCTCGATCTGGTCGCGCCGCCGGAGGCGGAGCGGCTGCGCGAGCGGCTGCGCGCCCTTCGCCGGGCGCCGGTCGAGGACGTGGTCGAGCTGCCGGTCGCGGAGCGCCTCGCGCGGTTCCGGGACGAGCTCGGGCGCCGGGACCTGCACGGCTTCCTCCTGCCGCTCACCGACGAGCACGGCAGCGAGTACCTCCCCAGGGCGTCGTGTCGCCTGAGCTGGCTCACCGGCTTCACCGGCTCGACCGCGTTCCTGGTCGTGCTCGAGGAGCGGGCGACGGTGTTCGTCGACGGCCGCTACACCCTTCAGGCTGCGGCCGAGCTCGACCCGGCCCTTTACGAGGTGGCGCATCTCGTCGAGCAGCCGCCGCATCGCTGGCTGGCGCGGCATCTCTCCGGAGGGCGTCGGATCGGCTACGACGCGAAGCTCCATCGACCGGCCGAGGTGGAGCGCTTCACGAAGGCGGTCGAGCAGGCCGGGGGCGAGCTGGTCGCGCTCGGGGACAATCCGGTGGACGCGGTCTGGGCCACCCGCCCGCCGATGCCGGTCGCCCCCGTCGTCCGCCTCGCCGAGACCTACGCCGGTGAATCGAGCGGCGACAAGCGGCGCCGGATCGGGCGCGAGGTCGGCCACGCGGGAGCGGACGTCCTGGTCGTCACCGCGCCGGACTCGGTCGCCTGGCTGCTCAACATCCGCGGCGGGGACGTGCCGTTCAACCCACTCGCGCTGAGCTTCGCCCTGCTCCACGCGGACGGCGCGGCCGAGCTGTTCATCGACCGGCGGAAGCTCGCCCCTGGGCAGGGTCTCGGCACCGGGGTCGCGATCAACCCGATCGACCGCTTCGAGGAGTCGCTCGGCCAGCTCGGCGCCGCGGGGCGCTCGGTGCTGGTCGACCCGACCACGACCAACGCCGCGATCTTCGCCCACCTGCGCTCGGCCGGGGCGCGGATCGTCGAGGACAAGGACCCGATCGTCGGCGCGAAGGCGCGTAAGAACCCGGTCGAGCTGGAGGGGGCGCGGAACGCGCAGCGGCGCGACGGCGCCGCCGTGACCCGCTTCCTCGCCTGGCTCGAGCGCGCGGCGCCCGAGGGCCGGCTGACCGAGTTCGGCGCGGCCGAGCGCCTGCTGCAGGAGCGCGCGCGGGACCCGCTGTTCCGCGGCGAGAGCTTCCCCGCGATCTCCGGCGCGGGGCCGAACGGGGCGATCGTCCACTACCGCGTGACGCCCGGGTCCGACCGGACGCTCGAGCCCGGATCGCTCTACCTGATCGATTCCGGCGGCCAGTATCCGGACGCGACCACCGACGTCACGCGGACCGTGGCGATCGGGGAGCCCGACGAAGCCATGCGCCGGGACTTCACCCTGGTCCTGAAGGGCCACATCGGGATCGCCCGCGCGGTCTTCCCGACCGGCACCAGCGGCGGCCAGATCGACGTGCTGGCCCGGCAGGCGCTGTGGGCGGCGGGGCTCGACTACGATCACGGGACCGGCCACGGGGTGGGCGCGTACCTCTGCGTCCACGAGGGCCCGGCCAGGATCAGCAAGCGGGGCGGCGACGTCGCGCTCGAGCCCGGCATGATCCTCTCCAACGAGCCGGGCTGCTACCGGACCGGCGCCTACGGGATCCGGATCGAGAACCTGGTCGCGGTCACGCCGCGGCCGACCCCGCCCGGCGGCGAGCGGGACCTGCTCGGCTTCGAGACCTTGACCCGGGTGCCGCTCGACCGCCGGCTGATCCGGGCCGATCTGCTCGATGCCGACGAGCTCGCCTGGCTCAACAACTACCACGCCCGCGTCCGGGCCGACCTCCTGGATCTGACCGAGGGCGAGACCCGCGTCTGGCTATACGACGCGACCCGCCCGCTCTGAGGCGGCTGGCGGCCGTCACCGGCCCCAGCTGGTCAGCCGCTCCCCCCAGCTGTGCAGCTTCGCCTCGGCCCGCCCGATCCAGTCGTCCATCTTCGGGTGGCGGCTCCTGAGGTCGTCGAGCAGGCGGCGGGCCCAGCTGGCGTGGCGGGCGAGGATCACGAGGCCGACGAACAGGAACAGGAAGCCCTGCAGGAACGGCAGGAACAGGCCAAGCACGCCGAGCGCCAGGAACAGGTAGCCGAGA
>DASUSF010000221.1:0-6545 GCA_036375275.1 Geminicoccaceae bacterium
GACGTCCCGGGCGTGCCGGTGGCGAGGTTCGAGGGATGACGGGCGCCACGCGGCAACCCGCAAGCCAGGGAGCGCAGCGCATGAACGTCTGCATGGTCGGCTACGGCATGATGGGGGTGTGGCACTCCGAGGCGCTCCGCAACGAGGACGGCGTCGTCCTCCACACCGCGGTCGGGCGGCGCGAGGAAGGGGTGAAGGAGTTCGCCCGGCGCTACGGCTATGGGAAATGGACCACCTCGCTCGACGAGGCGCTCGCCGATCCGGAGATCGAGGTCGTGGTCCTCGCGAGCCCGAGCGAGTTTCACGAGGCCCAGGCGGTCCGCTGCCTGCTCGCCGGCAAGCACACGCTGATCGAGATCCCGATCGCGATGAGCCTCGAGGGCGCCAAGCGGGTGGTCGAGGCGGGCGAGGCGAGCGGCAAGGTCTACGGCCTCTGCCACCCGATGCGCTTCCGGCGCGAGCGCGACCCTCTGATCGAGCGTCTGCGCAGCGGCGAGGAGACGATCCGGCACATCGCCGGGCGCTTCTTCATCAAGCGCCTGGTCAACATCGGCGCCACCGGCTACCAGCGGAGCTGGACCGACAACATCCTCTGGCACCACTTCTGCCACTTCGTCGACCTCGGGATGTGGCTGTTCGACGGGATCCCGATCCGGCGGGTGCAGGGCCATCTCGGCGCCGTGCACCCGACGACGAAGATCCCGATGGAGTGCACGGTCCTGGTCGAGACCGAGGCCGACCAGACCCTTCTGGTGCACGGCTCCTATCACGCGACCTGGCGGCTCTACGACACCCTGATCGTGACCGACCGCGAGACCTACTTCTTCGACATCCTCGGCCCCTCGCTCCGGACGGAGGAAGGCACCATTCAGATCGAGGACGAGCAGACCAACTGCGCCCGGGTCATCCGGGACTTCGTCGGCGCAATCCGCGCCGGCCGCCCGCCGCGCGTGGCGGGTCCCTCGGTCATCCCGGCGATGCAGGTCCTGCAGGCGGTTCAGGACGACTGGGACCGGCGCCACGGCCCGCAGCCGCTGCCCGGGCGCCCGCTCGCCTGAAGCTCCGGCAGGGATGCCGCTCGAGCAGCCCCAGGGGCGGTAGCACCAGGATGAAGAAAGCCATGCGGCTCGGGATCATCGGCTATGGCGCGATCGGAAGCGTGGTCGCGGAGGCGGCGACACGCGGCGACCTTCCGGGGATCGAACTGGCCTCGGTGCTGGTGCGACGCGAACGCGGAGGCCTGGGCAACCGACTGACCGCCGACCCGGCGCGGTTTCTCGCCTCCCGGCTGGACGTGGTGCTCGAGTGCGCGGGGCATCAGGCGGTCCGGGATCACGGCAGGCGGTGCATCGCGGCGGGCGCGGATCTCGTCCTGACCTCGATCGGTGCGCTGGTCGACGATGCGCTCCGCCGGGACCTGGAGACGGTGGCTGCCCGCTCCGGGCGCCGCCTGATCCTCGCCTCTGCCGGCATCGGCGCGCTCGACATCCTGAGCGCGGCCGCGGTCGGCGGGCTGGAGACGGTGACGATCACGGTCGCCAAGGACCCGTCCGCCTGGTGGGGCACCGAAGCCGAGACGCTCGTGGATCTCGCGGCGCTCGACGCGCCGGTCACGCTTTTCGATGGGCCGGTGCGCGAAGGTGCCGCGCGCTATCCGCAGAACGTCAACATCGCGGCGGCGACCGCGCTCGCCGGGCTGGGGCTGGACCAGACCCGCCTCGTCATCGTCGCCGACCCCGGGATCACCGACCACGTCGTGGAGATCGAGGCGCGCGGCGCCTTCGGCCGGTTCTCGTTCCGGGAGGAGGTCGAGCCCACGCCCGAGAACCCGAAGACCGGCAAGCTGGTCGCCATGGCGGTGATCAAGACCATCCGCCAGCTCGCTTCGCCGGTCGTGATCGGCGCCTGAATTCGTCCCGCCCACCCCCCCCTCACCCTGACCCTCTGCCCGCGGGGAGAGGGAATTGCTCGGTTCGCAGGCGGCGCCCGGCGTGCGCGCCGAGCGCTTCGGCGCACACGACTGCTACTCGAACAGGAACACGCCCTTGCCCGTGGTCTGGGTGTCGAACAGCCGGTACGCCTCGGGCGCCTGGTCGAGGGTCCAGCGCTGGGTGAACAGGCGGTCGACCTCGATGCCGCGCTCGGCGACGAAGCGCGCGCACTCCTCCTGGATCACGGTCGAGAAGGTCCAGGAGCCGATCACCGTCAGCTGCTTTCGGATCATGTCCCGGCTGACGTCGAGCGTGACCGTGCCGCCTTCGCCGACGAAGCAGACCGTGCCCCAGGTGCGGGTCGCGCGGACCGCCGCCGAGCGTGCCGCTTCGACCCCCGAGCAGTCGAGCGCGAGGTCGACGCCGCGCCCGTGGGTCAGGTCCTTGAGCGCCGCGACCGGATCGGTCCGGGTCGGATCGATCACCGTCTCGGCGTCGAACTGCCGCGCGAGCTCCAGCCGCTCCGGCGTCGGGTCGATCGCGATGACCCGGGCCCCCATCGCGGCCGCCAGCTGGCAGGCGCTGAGCCCGACCGGCCCCTGGCCGAACACGGCGAGCGTGTCCCGCCCGGAGACGTTCATCCGGCGGAGCGCGCCGTAGGCGGTCCCGGTGCCGCAGGAGATCGCGGCCCCGGTGGCGAAGGAGAGCTCGTCGGGCAGCGGCACGAGGGTCCGCGCCGGGACGGTCATGTAGTCGGCGTGCGCGCCGTTCGCGGTCACGCCGTAGACCACGAAGCCCTCGGGGCAGAGCTGCGACCAGCCCACCCGGCAGCTCGGACAGACCCCGCAGCCGGCGTAGTGGTGGTCCATCACCCGCATGCCTTCCCGCGCCTGCCTCTCGCTGACGCCGGGCCCCACAGCCGCGACCACGCCGCACGGCTCGTGGCCGCCGATGATCGGCTCGCTGACGTCGCCGAGGCCGAGCGCCTTCTGCGCCTCGCCGGGCGGCGGCCGGTAGAACTTGAGGTCGCTGCCGCACATCCCGGACGCCTTGATGGCGAGCACCACCTCTCCCGGACCGGGCGTCGGGTCCGGGAACTCCCGCACCTCGATCTGCCGGTCGCCGAGGAACACCGCTCCCCGCATCGCCACCTCCCCGTGCTGGTCGGACCGGAGCTCGAGCGGTCCGAGGTTCGCCAAAAAGCCCCGTCTCCTGTCCCCCACTCGTTCTGGCACGTCCGCGTCAGGCGAAGCCCGGCGGCGGCGTGAAGCCGTCGAGCTCACCCTCGAGCAGCGCGCCGAGCGCGAGTGTGGTCCGGTCCTCGAGGTAGGGGCCGACGATCTGCAGGCCGACCGGGAGCCCCCTGTCCGTGAGGCCCATCGGAATCACGGTGCCCGGCAGGTAGCTGACCCCGAAGAACCCGGCCCAGAAGATCTGGTGGTTGTAGTCGATCTCGTGGCCGTTGACCTCGATCCGACGCGCCGGGCGCGGCCGCTCCTGGTCGTGCGGATAGGCGGGTGAGGCCGCGACCGGGCAGAGCAGGACGTCGAAGTCCCGGAAGAACTCGCCCCAGCGGAGCCGCATCTCGTTCCGCGCCTCGTTGGCGGCGAACCATTCGCGATGGCTCTGGACCGCGGCCCGTGCGCCCCGCGCGGCGTAGGAGTCGTCGTCCATCGAGAACCGCTCGGCTTCCTGGCGGAAGGCGAGGTGCTCGTCCTCGGTCAGGACGGAAGTCGTGACGCCGCGGAGCAGCTGGACGAACAGCGCGAAGCCTTCGCGGGTGTCGATCGCCGGCCGCGCCCGGTCGTCGACCTTCGCGCCTGCCCGGGCGAGGCGGTCGGCCACCGCCTGGATCCGGTCCTGGATCGAGCGGTCGACCTCACAGCACCGGTCCTCGAGCATGACCGCGACCCGGAAATCCCGGAGCCGGCTCGCGCGGGGCGGCGGCAGCTCGAGCCGCCAGGCGACGCGGTCGAAGCGGTTCGCGCCGCCCATGACCTCGAGCGCCCGCTCGAGATCCGCGACGGTGCGCGCCATCGGCCCGACCACGTTGATGTCCGGGTCGGCGTGGGCGCCGGGCAGCCAGTGGCCCTCCTGCGGCAGCGCGCCGTAGCTCGGCTTGTGGCCGCACACCCCGCAGAAGTGGGCGGGGTTGCGGATCGAGCCGCCGATGTCGCTGCCGACCTCGAGGGGCGTCATGCCGCTCGCGAGCGCCGCCGCAGCGCCGCCGGAGGAGCCGCCGGGCGCGCGCGACGGGTCGTAGGGGTTGTTGGTCGTGCCGAACAGCGGGTTGAAGGTCTGCCAGTCGGTGAGGCGGACGGGGACGTTGGTCTTGCCGTAGACGATCGCGCCAGCGTCGACCAGCTTCCGGGCGACGCCCTGGGTCTCGCGCGCAACGTTGTCCTTGAACAGCGGGCTGCCCCAGCTCGTGACCAGCCCCTCGACGTCGAATGCCTCCTTGACCGTCATGGGCAGGCCGTGGAAGGGCCCCCAGAGCTCGCCGCGCCCGAGCGCCGCGTCGGCGTCCCGAGCGCGCGCCCGGGCCCGCTCGAGGTCGAAGGTGACGACGGCGTTGATCGTTGGGTTGTGCCGCTCGACCCGGGCGAGCAGGTGATCGAGCAGCTCGAGCGCGCCGATCTGCCGGTCCCGGATCATCCGTGCGAGCTCGTGGGCGGGCAGGTAGGCGATGTCGGTCATCGGGCTCCTCCGGACGGGCACGGGCGCCTGGCCCTTCGGTAGCAGACCCCGTCGCGGCCGGCGAGCACCGTGGCGGCGCTCGCCTCCGTGGTCCCGAGCCCCCACATAGCGGACAGCGTTGAGAGAGCAGCCGTGGAGGAGGCAGAGGCATGGCGGAGACGCGGATCGACGACAGGACGCGGGTCGAGCTCGAGGCGGCGGCGTTCCGGACCCTGGTCGAGCATTTCCGGACCCATCCGGAGGTCCAGAACATCGACCTGATGAACCTCGCCGGCTTCTGCCGGAACTGCCTCTCGAAGTGGTACCGGGCGGCGGCCGAGGAGCGCGGGCTCGAGCTGAGCTACGAGCAGGCCCGCGAGATCGTCTACGGCATGCCGTACGAGGAGTGGAAGGCGAAGCACCAGACCGAGGCGAGCCCGGCGCAACAGGCCGCGTTCGAGGCGCGCGCGCCGCAGCACGGCTGACCCGGGGCTCGCGATCACGCCGGATCGGCCGCGCAGCGGAAGCCGACCATGTCGAGCCCGATGTCGGAAGGGTTGCCGTGCCGGTAGCTGACCCGGATGCCGTACGGATTGTTGCCCCAGTCGCCGCCGCGAGCGCGACCCAGCCGGGATGCCGGTGGTAGGGCGTGCTCCGGCCGTTGTGGCACCGCCCCGGGCCAGGCGACCACGAGCTCCAGAAGGATCCGGAGCTCAGGCCGCGCCGGTGAGCAGCTCTCGGACCAGCGGCGGCACCAGGTCGCCCGCGCGGCCCTGGCGGTGCTCGTCGAATCGGCGGTTGTGGGCGGGCGGCTCCAGGTTGATCTCGATCGAGCGCGCCCGGCCGTGCGCCCGGACCTCCTCGACGAAGCCGGCTGCCGGGTAGACGTTGCCGGAGGTGCCGATCGAGACGAACAGGTCAGAGGCCCCGAGCGCGGCGCCGATCCGCTCCATCTCGAGCGGCATCTCGCCGAACCAGACCACGTGCGGGCGGAGCCGCCCCGGGCGGCCGCAGGCGGGGCAGGGCGGCAGGTGGCCGAGGTCGCCCCGCCACGGGTGGACCGCGCCGCAGGCGCCGCAGCGAGCCTTCAGGAGTTCGCCGTGCATGTGGATCAGGTGCCCGAGCCCCGCCCGCTCGTGCAGGTCGTCGATGTTCTGCGTGATCACGAGGACCTCGCCGGGGAAGCCCGCCTCCAGCTCCGCGAGCGCCCGGTGCGCCGGGTTCGGTTCGACCGCCGCCTCCTGCAGCTGGCGCCGGCGGAGGTCGTAGAAGCGGTGGACCGTCGCGGGGTCCCGGGCGAAGGCCTCGGGGGTCGCGACCTCCTCGACCCGATGGCCTTCCCAGAGGCCGCCGGCGCCGCGGAAGGTCGGCAGACCCGATTCCGCCGAGATGCCCGCGCCGGTCAGGACCACGATCCGCTCGATCGTCACGGCTCGCCCCTCGTGCCAGAGAGCAGTTTCCAATGAGATCGAACCACCTTCAAGTCGAGGCAGACCCTTCGCTCACCGGAATAAAAACTGCTCTATCTCAACGATGTAGAGCATCTTTATCCGCGGAGAACGGCTCTGGAAAGCGGTTCTGCCTGAGCGGATGACGCTCTACGGGCTGCGGCCGCCCGCCGGACCCGTGTAGCGCGCGCGGCGCTCCGCTGCCATGGTCGCACGTCGCCACCTCCGGGAGAGACCGCCGATGGACGACCTCGAGGCCTTTCGCCGGCAGGCGCACCAGCTCGTCGACTGGATGACCGACTACCTCGCGACGGTCGGCCAGCGCCCCGTCCGGGCTCAGGTGCGGCCGGGCGAGGTCGCATCCTGCCTGCCGGCCGCGGCGCCGGAGGAGGGCGAGCCATTCCAGGACCTGGTCGAGGACCTGGAACGGATCGTCCTCCCGGGCATGACCCACTGGCAGCACCCCCGCTTCTTCGCCTACTTCCCGGCC
>DASUSF010000222.1:0-12288 GCA_036375275.1 Geminicoccaceae bacterium
ACCACGTAGCGATCGCCGACCTTGGTCCGGTGCAGCTCGAGCCCGATTCCTTCGAGGAACCGCTCGAGCCCGAGATTGGACATGGTGGTCGCGACCACTCCGTCGCCGCGCAGGAGGGCGCTGCCGCGCCAGCTCGCGGCGAGCAGCGCCAGCATCTGGTCGCCATCGATCAGCTCGCCGTGCTCGTCGGCGAGCACCAGCCGGTCGGCGTCGCCGTCGAGCGCGATGCCGAGATCCGCGCCGTGCTCGACCACCGCGCGGCACATCGCCTCCGGCGCGGTCGAGCCGCAGCGGTCGTTGATGTTGTAGCCGTTCGGATGGGTCCCGAGGGGGATCACCTCGGCGCCGAGCTCCCAGAGGACCAGCGGTGCCACCAGATAGCTGGCGCCGTTCGCGCAGTCGACCACGATCTTGAGGCCGCTGAAGGTCATGCCCCGCGGCAGGGTCGCCTTGAGCGCCTCGATGTAGCGGTCTCTCGAGCCGTCGAGGCGGAGCGCGCGACCGAGCCGGTCCGGCGGCGGCAGATCCGCCTCGCTGAAGGTCCGCATCCGCTCCTCGATCTCGAGCTCGATCGCGTCGGAGAGCTTGTAGCCGTCCGGCCCGAACAGCTTGATCCCGTTGTCCTGGTACGGGTTGTGCGAGGCCGAGACCATCACCCCGAGATCCGCTCGCAGCGAGCGCGTGAGCATGGCGACCGCCGGCGTCGGCAGCGGCCCGAGCAGGGTCACGTCCATGCCGACAGCGATGAACCCGGCGGTCAGCGCCGGCTCGATCATGTAGCCGGAGAGCCGGGTGTCCTTGCCGACCACGACCTTGTGCCGGTGATCGCCGCGGGTGAACTGAGCGCCGGCCGCGTGGCCGAGCCGGAGCGCGATCTCGGCCGTCATCGGCGCCTGGTTGGTGGTGCCGCGGATGCCGTCGGTGCCGAAGAGTTGCCGGGTCATGGGATGGTGCGTATCCCCTCTGGTCGCATGGGACGAGGTCGATCTCGCGCAGGAGGTTGCCTCTGAAGGTGTAGCTCAGAGCGTCAGCGAACGCGAGATCTCGAGCGCCTGGCGGGTCGCCGCAACATCGTGCACGCGGAGGATCTGCGCGCCCTGATTGACCGCGAGGACATGAACCGCCAGTGAACCGGGGAGCCGCTCGTCGGTCGGCTCGCCGGCGGACAGCCGGGCGATGAAGCTCTTGCGCGAGGCGCCGAGCGCGAGCGGACGGCCGAGGCAGCGGTACAGGTCGAGGTGGCGGAGGATGTCGAGGTTGTGCTCGACGGTCTTGCCGAAGCCGATGCCGGGTCGAGGATCAGCCGGTCGCGACGCAGTCCGGCGGCCTCCAGATCCTCCGCCCGGCGCTCGAGGAACTCGAGCACCTCGAAGCACGCCCGGACGTAGTGCGGCGCCTGCTGCATGGTGGCGGGGTCGCCGCGCATGTGCATCAGGATCACCGGCACCCCGCACTCGGCCGCGAGCGGCGCCGCCTCGCGGTCGTGGCGGAGCGCGGTCACGTCGTTGATGAACGAGGCCCCGGCATCGAGGGCCGCCCGCATGACCGCGGCGTTCCGCGTGTCGATCGAGACCCGGATGGCGTCCGCCGCAAGGGCCCGGACCACCGGCAGCACCCGCCGGATCTCCTCGTCGACCGGCACCGGCGCGGCGCCGGGCCGGGTCGATTCGCCGCCCACGTCGACGATCGCGGCGCCCTCCGCGGCGAGCCGGCGGCCGTGCTCGATCGCGCGCTCCGTGCCCATGAAGCGCCCGCCGTCGTGGAAGCTGTCGGGGGTGACGTTCACGATTCCCATGATCAGGGGCGGCGCCGGGAGCCCGTCCGGCCAGACGCTGCCCCGGCTCAGCGCGTGGAGCCGGGGCAGCCAGGCCGCCCGCTCAGCTTCGTCCTCACCCGCGAGCCGGGCGAGGAAGGCGGGGATGGAGGTGGTCGAGGCGCTGATGCCGCGCGCGTCGCGGCAGAACAGCTCGAGGCCGGTGCACGCGCCGCTCCCGCCGAGCCGCCATGCGTGGCCGGTCGCAATGGCCTGATCGGCGGCCTCTTCCTTCAGCAGGCCGAGCGGCCGAAGCGCCCTGAACGTCATCACCGCGCGTCCGTGCGACCGGAAGACCGGACCGATCGTCCGAGCCGGCCGCCGGCGCGCCCGCTTCGTCGGGGCGCCAGAGCAGCGGGCTCAGGCGCCCGGCTGCGGGCTCGGCGTCATGCCGCCGGGGGCGTCCTTGGCCGGCGGGGCGGTCGTCGGCACCGAGCCCCGCTTGCCGCCGCTCGGCGCGGCCGCGCCCGGCTCCTGCGGCGGCACCGTCGTCTTCGGCATCGGCTCGCCGCGCAGGATCGCGCCGACCTCGTCGCCGGAGAGCGTCTCGTGCTCGAGCAGTGCGTTGGCGAGGTCGTGGAGCTTGTCGAGCTGGTCCGAGATCAGCTTCTGCGCCCGGCCGTACCCCTCCTCGACGAACGAGCGGATCTCGCCGTCGATCAGCTGCGCGGTCGCTTCGGAGGCGTTCTTGGTCTGGGTGACCGAATGGCCGAGGAAGACCTCCTGCTGGTTCTCGCCGTAGGCGATCGGGCCCAGCTTGTCGCTCATCCCCCAGTGCGTGACCATGTGGCGGGCGATCTTGGTCGCCTGCTCGATGTCCGACGCCGCCCCGGCGGTCACCTTGTCGTGGCCGAAGATCAGCTCTTCCGCGACCCGACCACCCATCGCGACCGCGATGTCGGCGTTGAGCTTCTCGCGGCTGACCGAGATCCGGTCGCCCTCCGGCAGGCGCATGACCATGCCGAGCGCGCGCCCGCGCGGGATGATGGTCGCCTTGTGGATCGGGTCCGAGGCCGGGGTGAAGTAGCCGACCAGGGCGTGGCCGGCCTCGTGGTAGGCGGTGAGCTTCTTCTCGTCCTCGGTCATGACCATCGAGCGGCGCTCGGCGCCCATCATGACCTTGTCCTTGGCCGCCTCGAAGTCGACCATCGCCACCATGCGCTTGCCCGAGCGCGCCGCGAGCAGCGCCGCCTCGTTGACGATGTTCGCGAGGTCCGCGCCCGAGAACCCGGGCGTGCCGCGCGCGATCACCTTGGTGTCGACGTCGGGGCCGACCCGCACCTTCTTGATGTGGACGTTGAGGATCTTCTCGCGGCCCATCACGTCGGGGTTCGGCACCACCACCTGCCGGTCGAAGCGGCCGGGGCGGAGCAATGCCGGGTCGAGCACGTCGGGGCGGTTGGTCGCCGCGATCAGGATCACGCCTTCGTTCGCCTCGAAGCCGTCCATCTCGACCAGCAGCTGGTTCAGGGTCTGCTCACGCTCGTCGTTGCCGCCGCCGAGGCCGGCGCCGCGATGGCGGCCGACCGCGTCGATCTCGTCGATGAACACGATGCAGGGCGCGTGCTTCTTCGCCTGCTCGAACATGTCGCGCACCCGGGACGCGCCCACGCCCACGAACATCTCGACGAAGTCCGAGCCGGAGATGGTGAAGAAGGGCACGTTCGCCTCGCCGGCGATCGCCCGCGCGAGCAGGGTCTTGCCGGTGCCCGGGGGCCCGACCAGGAGCACGCCCTTCGGGATCCGGCCGCCGACCTGCTGGAACTTCTGCGGGTTCTTCAGGAACTCGACGACCTCCTGCAGCTCCTCCTTGGCCTCGTCGATCCCGGCGACGTCGTTGAAGGTGACCCGGCCGTGCTTCTCCGTCAGCAGCCGGGCGCGGGACTTGCCGAAGCCCATGGCCTTGCCGCCGCCGGACTGCATCTGGCGCATGAAGAAGATCCAGACGCCGATCAGGAGCAGCATCGGGAACCACGAGACCAGAACGCCGAGCAGCGACGGCATGCTGTCGTCGACCGGAGCCGCCGTGATCCTGACGCCATTCTCGCTCAGGCGGTCGACGATCTCGGCACCCTCCGGCGCATAGGTGCTGAACGACCGGCCGTCGGAGAAGTGGCCGGTGATCGTGTTGCCTTGAATGGTGACGTCGCGAACCCGCCCCTGGTTGACCTCGGCCAGGAAGTCGGAGAACGCGAGATTGCTCTGCGGCCCCCGCCCGGAGGGGTTCTGGAACAGGTTGAACAGGGCGATCAGCAGCAGGCCGATGATCACCCAAAGTGCCAGGTTCTTGGTGAAGTTGTTCACTTCCGATGCCTCATGCCGTCGACCGTCAGATTCCGGTCGGTAACCACGCGTCCGACACGCCCCTGCCCGACGACCGACGAGCGCAGCGCTCCATGCTTAAAGATAGGCTATCCATGCGGTGAAGCAAAGGCGACCTCTCCGCCGTGAGCAGCATGCGGTGCGCCGGCGAGGGGATGCCGCGGCTCGAGCCGTACCCGGATGTCGTCGAGCGCGAGCGCGCCCGGCCGGACGAGGCCGAGCTGCGGCACCGCGACCAGCTCGCCCGCCTGCTCGATCGCCGGCAGGCCTTCCCCGACCCGCCGGTCGACCGGGCGGTGCGGACGCGCTTCGGCGAGCCGTCGGCGCATCCGCCAGCCCTGCTCGCCGAGCGCGACCACCGCGAGGTCGCTCCGCCCGCAGAGGCTGGTCACCCGGAAGCGGTGGTCGAACCAGACGGCGCGCCCGAGCGACTGCCGGTCGCAGCGGATCGCGCCGCTTTCGCGCACCGCCCGGAGCCGGGCGCCGGCGCGTTCCAGCCGCACGCCGGCGAGCGTCGCGACCCTCGCCCCCGCAGCGAGGGCCTCGCTCAGGCGGGCGAGCGCCGTCGAGCGCGGCGGATAGACGTTGCCGCCGACCGTGAGCAGGACCCGGAGCAGAATGTCCGGGCGGAGTTCGGCCGCGGCGTCGGCGTACGCCGGCTGATCGAGATCGATGAAGCCCAGAGGGTCGACCCGGGCGTGCCGGGCGAGCCAGTCGGCGAGGCACCGGTCGTGCGCCGACCGCCTGGCCGCGAGCCGATGGTCGATGGCCGGAAGATCCGGTTGCGGGGGGCGCCGGAGCGCCGTCCTGGCGAAGGCCGGAGAGCGGTTAGACGGGTCCTCGATCCAGGGATGCCTCGAGCGGCGGAGGATCTGGATCAGCTCCGCCTTCGGCACCGTGAGCAGCGGTCGGAGCAGGCGGAGGTCCCGCCGCTCGACCACCGCCGCCATGCCCGCGAGCCCGCGCGGACCGCTCCCCCGGACGCGCCGGAGCGCCACGGTCTCGGCCTGATCGTCCCGGTGGTGCGCGAGCAGGAGGTGCAGGATGCCCGCCGCCCGGCAGTGCTCCTCCAGGAGACGGTAGCGCGCTTCCCGGGCCCGCGCCTGGATGCCGCTCGCCGGCTTGTCCCCCGTCCAGGGGAGGACGACCTGCGCGACGCCCAGGCGGCGCACCCATTGCCCTACCATCGCCGCTTCGTCGGTTGAGCCGGCGCGGAGGCCGTGGTCGACCGTCAGGGCGAGCAGCGAGCCGCCGCGGGCGCGCGCCCAGGTCACGAGCAGGAGGGTGAGGGCGAGGCTGTCGGGCCCTCCCGAGACCGCGACCGCCAGCTTCGGCTGGGCCTCGAACGGGCCGAGCCGCTCGAGCAGGCGGGCGAACGCGGCGTCGTCGATGCCCCGGTCGCACCGGTCACGCGCAGCCGGCGCGGGTGCGCTCACGATCCACCGCCTGGCGGATGTGGGCCGGCGCGTCCGGAAACTCGCTGTCGAGCTCCTCGTAGGACAGGCAC
The DNA here is from genome assembly GCA_036375275.1 of Geminicoccaceae bacterium. Taxonomy (GTDB): domain Bacteria; phylum Pseudomonadota; class Alphaproteobacteria; order Geminicoccales; family Geminicoccaceae; genus DASUSF01. The sequence goes on from DASUSF010000222.1 coordinate 5,643, forward strand.
GCCTTGTCGCTCTCGCCGAGGCCCTGCAGCGACATGCCGAGCTTGAGGAGATTGTCGGCCGCCTTGGGCGCGTCCGGGCCGTAGGTCCGGTAGTTGCGGGCGAAGACCGCGGCCGCCGCCGCGTAGTTCTTGCGCACGTAGTGGGTCTCGGCGAGCCAGTAGGCCGCGTTGGCGGCGAGCGGATGCTCGTCGTTCATCTCGACGAACAGTTCGAGCGCCCGCTCCGCGGCGGCGTAGTCGCCCGCGCGCAGGAGGTTCATCGCCTGCTCGTACTGCTCCTCCGGCGGTAGCGAGCTCCGCTCGGGCGGCGTGCTGGCGCCCGGGTCGGGGCGCGGCAGGCCCTGGAGCGCGCTCTCCGGCACCGTGCCGAGCTCGCCTTCGCGCGGGGCCGGCACCGGCGGCACGACGGGAAGATCCGGCGCGCCGCCCTCCCGTTGGCTGAGCGGCACCTCCGGGGCCTCGGCCAGTGATCCGTCCGGCGAACCGGCGGTGCCGTCTCCGGTCGCGAGCCTCTCCTCGAGGCCGCGCAGCCGGTCGTCGAGGTCGCCCACCAGCTGGTCGAAGCGCTCGCCCAGCCGCCGCTCCTGGAACTCCAGCCGCTCGATCCGCCCGGTCAGCCGCCGGATCTCCTCCTCGAGACGCTCGAGCCGGACCTCGAAGCGCGCGAGTCGGTTGGGATCGGACGCCTGGACCGGCAGCAAGCCCCGAAGCGCCCGGGCCTCGGCCTGGACCCGGGCCAGGTCGTGGGCGAGTCCGGCGACCCCGGCGCTGGCTTGCTCGGGCCCGATCAGCAGCAGACCGGCCAGGGCCAGCACCGGCGCGGCGCGGGCGAGTCTGGATCGCATCCCCCGGCCTCAGTTGACCGTGTTGACCACGGTCACCGCCCGGCGGTTCCTGGCGTACGCATCCTCGCTGCTCTCCGCCACCGCCGGCCGTTCCTCGCCATACGAGATGGTCAGGATCCGGCTCGCCGGCACGTTCAGCGCGACCAGGTAGTTCTTGACGGCGTTGGCCCGACGGTCGCCGAGGGCGAGGTTGTACTCGCGGGTGCCGCGCTCGTCCGTGTGCCCCTCGATCGTGACGTTCAGGTCGGGGTAGCCCAGCAGCCAGGCCGCCTGGCGGTCGAGGATGCCGGTCGCCTGGGAGTTCAGGACCGCGCTGTCGTAGTCGAAGAACACCCGGTCGCCGACCGTCAGTTCGAGGTCCTCCTGGCTCCCGGGCTCGACGCCCGGCGGCAGATCGGAGGTCGAGACGCCGGCTCCGGATCCGGCCCCGGTCCGGGCATCGCCGGGCGCGCCCATGCCGCCGGCCACGCCCGGGTCCATCTGGGATGGCGGCATCTCGTCGGGCGACGAGCAGGCGGCCAGCGCCGCAAGCGCCAGAGCGGAGACGAACAGCCTCATCATGTGTCGTGAGCTCCATCCAGCCGACGCTCGGAGCGTCGGGCCACTCGAAGGGTAGAGCGGTCCGGCGGCCCGATCAACCGCACGCCGCCATGCCGCTTCAAGGGATGATGTTCGACCAGTCCGGGTCGGACGCATCGGTCGGGGTCGGGACGAGGCGCTCGTTGTAGCCGGTGACGTCGATGCTCATCAGCCGGCTCCGCCCGGTGCGCGGGTCCTTGCGGCTGAACAGGATCACCCGCCCGTTGGGCGCGAAGGTCGGCCCCTCGTCGAACGCGCTCCGGGTCAGGAGCCGCTCGTTGCTGCCGTCCGGCCGCATCACGCCGATGTGGAAGAAGCCGCCGTCGATCTTGGTGAACGCGATCAGGTCGCCACGCGGCGACCAGGCCGGGCTGCCATACTGGCCGCCGCCAAAGCTGATCCGCCGGGGCTCGCCGCCGCGCGCCGACATCACGTAGAGCTGCGGCGTGCCCGCCCGGTCCGAGTTGAACACGATCTGCCCCCCGTCCGGCGAGAACGAGGACGAGGTGTCGATCGCCGGATGGTTGGTGATACGGGTCTGCCGGCCGCTCGCGAGGTCGAGCAGATGGATCTCCGAGTTGCCGGCCGCCGCCACGGTGAGCGCCACGGTCTGCCCGCCAGGCGAGAAGTGCGGCGCGAAGGTCATGTCGTCGAACTGGCCGAGGACCCGCTCCTGGCCGGTCCTGAGATCCATCAGCTGGACCTGGGGCACCGTCCCGGCATAGCGGAGATAGGCGAGCGAGGTCACGCTCGGGTCGAAGCGGGGCGTGAGCACGAGGTCGCCGCCGTCGCTCAGGTAGCGATGGTTCTCGCCGTCCTGATCCATGACCGCGATCCGCTTGATCCGGTCGGTCGCTGCCCCGGTCTCGGCGATGTACGCGATCCGGGTGTCGAAATAACCGCTCTCGCCGGTCAGGCGCTCGTAGACCGCGTCGGCCACCTTGTGCGCGATGCGGCGCCACTGGTCCTCGCTGGTCTGCAGCCGCAGCCCGCGCATCTGCACGCCCGCGAACACGTCCCAGAGCCGGAACTCGACCACCAGCCCGTCGCCGCTCGCCTGCACCTGCCCGGTGACCAGCGCCTGGGCGTTGATCTGCCGCCAGTCGGCGAAGCGCGGCAGCGTGCGCAGCTGCTCCGGCGACTGGATGAAGGCCCGCCGGTCGAGCGGTCGGAACAGGCCGGAGCGCTCCAGGTCGGCGGCGACCACGTCGGCGATCGCGCTCCCGAGCCGCTGCTCCTCGGCCGAGGCGCCGTAGAACTCGCTGACCGCGATGGGAAGAGGCTCGACCACCCCTTCGGTGATGTCGAGCTCGATCTGGGCCGGCGCCGGGGTGGCGAGCGCGACGACGGAGAGGGCCATGGCCAGACGGATCACGGCGCGGCGGGCGAGGCTCACGATCATCAGCTCCTGATCGCTTCGGCGGGCCGGAAGTTGAGCACCATGTCGCGCCAGAGCGTGTACTTGCCGGGCGGCAGGAGCAGCGGGCTGCACTCGTCGACCGCGCGGCGGGCGCTCTCCGCGACGATCTGGTAGACCGGGTCCTGCTGCATCCGGGCCTGGTCCTGGACGGTCACCCGCTGCACGGTCCGGTCCGGCCGGACCTCGATCCTGAGCCTCACCACCATGTCCTCGATGCCGTCGATCCCGATCGGCAGGCGCCAGCAGCCACCGATCTGCCGGCGGAGTGCCGCGAGTTCGCTGGAGGTGAGCGGCGCCGTGCCCTCGGTGCGCGCCGCACCCTCGGTCGCGGCGCTGCTCCGACCCTGGCCCGGGCGCGCGCTCTCGCCTTCGACCCGGCGCTCCATCTGCTCGACGCTGCGCAGCAGCGCTGCGAATTCATCCTCCTTAGGCTCGGGCTCGGGCTCCGGTTCTGGTTCCGGCTCGGGCTGGGGTTTCGGGGCGACCGCCTGGACCGCCTGCGGCTTGAGATTCGGTCGCGGGGCGGGGGCCGGCGGCTCCGGCCTCGCCGGCGGCACCTCGAGCGCGGCGCGCTCGGGTTCCGGCTCGGGCTCGGGCTCGGGCTCGGGTTCCGGCTCGGGCTCCGGTTCGGGTTCCGGCTCCGGCTCTGGCTCTGGCTCCGGCTCGGGCTCCGGTTCGTGTTCCGGCTCCGGCTCCGGTTCGGGCTCTGGTTCCGGCTCTGGTTCCGGCTCCGGAGCCGCGGCTTCCTGTTCTGGCTCGGGGGACGTCGCCGCGGCTTCGGCAGCCGGCGGCTCGGGCTGTGCCGGCAGCGCCACCAGCTCGACCGAGATCGGCGGCGCCGCCGTCGGCGGCAGCCGCGCGAAGCTCGGCAGCCCGACCGCCAGCAGCGCCACGACGGCGGCGTGCAGCAGCGCGGAGAGCAGGGTCGCCCGGCCCATGGTCGTGCTCAGCGATCCTCGGCGGCTGCCGGCCGGGGCTGATCGAACTCCGTGATCAGGGCCACCTTGGTGAACCCGGCGCCGTGGATCGCGCCCATCACCTCCATCACGCGTCCGTAGGCGATGCCCCGGTCACCGCGGACGAAGATCCGGGCCTCGGGATTGCGCTCGGTGATCGCGACGAGGCGGGGCGCGAGCTGGTCGAGGTCGAGCTCGCTGTCCTGGAGGAAGACCGCGCCTTCGCGGGTCACTGACACGGTGAGTGGCTCGTCCTGGCCCGGCAGCGGCGAGCTCCTCGCCTCCGGCAGGTCGACGTTGACCCCGACCGTGAGCAGCGGGGCCGTGACCATGAACACGATCAGCAGGACGAGCATCACGTCGACGAACGGCGTGACGTTGATCTCCGACATGCGCGGGCGCCGCCGGCGCCGGCCCGTCCCCTCGCGCGGCGCGTGGTCGGGGTTGGTGATCGTGACCACGGCTCAGGCGGCCCGGCTGCTGTCCAGCCCGGACGGCCGGCTGCGGTCGAGCTCGCGCGAGAGCACCACGCCGAACTCGTCGGCGAAGCTCGAGACGCGGGTGGTGTAGCGGTCGAGATCGCCCGAGAGCTTGTTGAACGCGACCACCGCCGGGATCGCCGCGACCAGGCCCATCGCGGTCGCGAGCAGCGCTTCGGCGATGCCCGGGGCGACGACCGCGAGCGTCGTGTTCTTGGTCAGCGCGATCGACTGGAAGCTGTTCATGATCCCCCAGACGGTTCCGAACAGGCCGACGAAGGGGGCGGTCGAGCCGATCGTCGCCAGCGAGGGCAGGTAGCGCTCGAGGAGATCCACCTCGCGGTCGAGGGTCAGGCTCATGACCTTGCCGATCCGGTCGAGGAGGCTGCGCTGCCCGGCTCCGGGCGGCGGCTTCGGCGCCTCCCGCCACTCCTCCATGGCGGCGGCGAAGATCATCGCCATCGGATGATCGGCGGTCCGGCCGAGGCGCTGGTAGAGATCGTCGAGCGGCGCTCCGGACCAGAAGGCGCGCTCGAAGTCCTGCGCCTTCTTGCGCAGCCGCGCGAGGCGGAACGCCTTGTCGAAGATCACCGTCCACGACCAGACCGAGGCCACGATCAGGAGCGCCATGACGGCCTTGACGACCGGGTCGGCCTGCGCGATCAGCGACCAGAGGCCGAAGCTGACCGTCTCGTCGCCGGCCAGCTGCAACGCCGTGACGGCGTTCTCTTCCATGAGCCCGATTCTCCGAACGGTCGACCTTTTCGCGTCACGCTAGAGATAGAGAGTGATCCACCGGCTCACAACGGCCGCGCGGGTCATTGGCCGCTGGCGGCGTCCGGGAGTTCCCCGAAGGCGGATCGCAGCATCGCGGGCAGGCGGACCGGCCGGTGGCGACGGTCGAGCAGGGCCAGGCGGACCAGGAGCCGTGCGAGCGGCCCCTCGCCACCCTGGATCTCCTGGTCCAGATCGAGCGAGGCGCCGCGTACCACGGCGATCCGGGTCCGGACGACGAGCTGGTCGTCGAGCCGCGCGCTCCTCAGGTAGTCGATCTCGACGCGGCGCACCGCGAACAGCACCCCGGCGTCCCGGGCGAGCGAGACGTGGTCGAAGCCGATCGCCCGCAGCATCTCGGTCCGGGCCCGCTCGGCGTAGCGGAGATAGGCGGCGTGGTAGACGATCCCGCCGGCATCCGTGTCCTCGTAGTAGACCCGGATCGGCCAGCGGTGGACCAGCGGGCCAGGCTGCTCAGCCATCGTCGCCGAACAGCTCGGCCTGATCGAGGCCGCCGGGCGGTGGCGTCCGCTCGAGGTGCTGCCAGGCGAGCCGGGTCAGCATCCGGCCGCGGGAAGTGCGCTGGATCAGCCCCTGCTGCAGCAGGAACGGCTCCACCACCTCTTCCAGGCTGTCGCGCTGCTCCGACAGTGCGGCGCCCAGGGTCTCGATCCCGACCGGGCCACCGCCATAGAGGTCGGCGATGCAGACGAGATAGCGGCGGTCGAGCGAGTCCAGGCCCCGCCGGTCGACCTCGAGCTCGCGCAGCGCCCGGTCCGCGATCGCCGCATCGACCGCCCCGTCGCCCGCCACCTCGGCGAAGTCGCGGACCCGGCGCAGCAGGCGGGTCGCCACCCGGGGCGTGCCGCGGGCGCGGCGCGCGATCTCGTCGGCGCCGTCGGCGCTCATCTGGAGCGAGAGCAGCGAGGCGCCGCGGGTGACGATCCGCCGCAGCTCCTGGACGTCGTAGAAGTCGAGCCGGGCGAGGATGCCGAAGCGGTCGCGGAGCGGCGTGGTGAGCAGGCCGGTGCGGGTGGTCGCGCCGACCAGGGTGAAGGGCGGCAGATCGATCCGCACCGAGCGGGCGGCCGGGCCTTCGCCGATCATCAGGTCGAGCTGGAACTCCTCCATCGCTGGATAGAGGATCTCCTCGACCGCCGGCGAGAGGCGGTGGATCTCGTCGATGAACAGGACGTCCCTCGGCTGAAGATTGGTGAGCTGCGCGGCGAGGTCGCCGGCGCGGACGATCACCGGTCCGGAGGTCATCCGGAAGCCGACCCCGAGCTCGGCGGCGACGATCTGGGCGAGGGTGGTCTTGCCGAGCCCCGGGGGGCCCGCGAACAGGACGTGGTCGAGGGCTTCCCGGCGCGCCCGCGCCGCGCCGATGAACACCCGGAGGTTGCGCCGGAGCTGCTCCTGGCCGATGAACTCGTCGAGCCGCTGCGGCCGGAGCGACGGCTCGACGTCCTCGGTCTGCGCCTCGCTGCTCAGCAGCCGTTCGTCCATGCGTCACCTTTACGCCATCGGGACCGCCCGGCCAACGCTATGTCCCGTTCCATAGGAATATTTAGAAGTGACCAGGCGGAGTGCCCT
>DASUSF010000223.1:0-9453 GCA_036375275.1 Geminicoccaceae bacterium
CGGCTTCTGAGCTCCGCTTCGCGCGGATCGGAGCGGTCGAAGTATTGCCGCGCCGTGAGCAGGCCCATGAGCAGGAACGAGGTCTCGACGAGGTCGGCGCCATCGTCATCCGCACTGAAGGGCACGGTCGCTCCGCTCCGCCCGTCGAGCCAGTGCGGGAAGATGCCATGGTAGCGATCGGCGCGGCCGAGGAAGCGGACGGCCTTCAGGAGGCGGCGGACGGCGGCCGCTCGCTCGATCCAGGCGCGCTCGACGCCGGCGATGATCGCCATGACGCCGAAACCTGCGCCGCCCGTGGTGACGACGTCCGGGCCGCAGCGGGGTCGCTCGTCGCTCCGCTCGCGCGCCAGGGCGCTCACCGGGTGCGCAAAGTCCCAGAAGTACCGGAGCGTCTGTCGCTGCACGAGGTCGAGCAGCGCGTCGTCGCTCAGGCTCGTTCGGTCCATAGGACGGCTCCTTGAGGTCAGCGGTGGCCGGTGCGCACGTCGAGCGCGGGGTCGGGTCTGGTCGGCGTCGCCGCCCGCGCCGCGAGCGCCGTACCGGGCCAGCGATCGGGCCATCCGAGCGGGGGCGGCGCCGGCTCGAGTTCCGGCGCACGGGGGCGACGACGGAGGCGGAGGGACCGGTTGTAGAAGGTGCCCTCGAGCGGCCCGGTCCCGAGGCTGACGACGATCGTGTTCGCCAGCTCGTGTTCGAAGATCGCGAGCATGAACTCGCGCCTGTCCGCATCGAGCGTGCTCAGCGCCTCGTCCATGAACACCGCGCGCGGCCGCCGGAGCAGCACGCGCGCAAGCGTCAGCCGCTGCTGCTCTTCGAGCGCCAGCTCCTGGTCCCAGCGCCGGTCGTCATCGAGGCGGGGCACGAGATGGGCGAGGCCGACCCGTTCGAGGACACCGTGGATCGCGTCTTCGGGGACAGTCCCGGCAGTGCTCGGGTAGGTGAGCGCCGCGCGCAGGCTCGCCAGGGGAAGGTAGGGGCGCTGCGGGATGAACATGAGGGTGTCGCGCGGGGGGACGTGGATGGCACCTCCGCCCCAGGGCCAGATCCCGGCCAGGGCCTTGAACATGACGCTCTTGCCGACTCCGCGACGCCCCATGATCAGGAGTCGGTCCCCGGGTCCGGCCTCGACCCGCGGCTGGTCCATGATGACCTCGTCCTCGCTCAGCGCGACGCGCAGGTCGTCGAAGACGATCGTGTCCTCGTCCCGCTCGAGGTACTCGATGTGGCCGGCCCGGTCGGCCGGCAGGTCGAGCGCCGGCAGCGTCTCCCGGAAGGTGGCCACGCGCAGGAGGGTCGCCCGCCAGTTGGCGATCGCCGGGAAGTTCTCGACGAACCAGCGGAGAGCCGCCTGCACGTGGTTGAACGCGCCGACCGCCATCATCAGCCCGCCGAAGGTCAGGCTGCCCTGGAAGTAGCCGGGCGCGGCCACGAGCACCGGGACGAGGAGGCCGAGCCAGCCGTAGCCCGACGTGATCCAGGTCAGGCGGGCGAGCGCACTGGCGAGCCGGCGCGTGACCGCCACCACCGCATCGACCGGGCGGTCGAGCGCCCGGCGTTCATCCGCTGCGCCGCCGTGAAGGGCGATCGCCTCGGCGTTCTCGCTGATCCGGACGAGCGCGAAGCGGAGGTCGGCCTCGCGGGCGTAGCGTTCGGCGTTGATGCCGATCAGCGGCCGGCCGACCCGCCAGGTGAGCCAGGAGCCGCTCAGCGCATAGAGCAGCGCGCACCAGACGAGATAGCCCGGAATACGGATGTCCTCCCCGCGCAAGACGAACGCCGTTTCGCCCGACAAGGCCCAGAGCACGCCGAGGAAACTCACCAGAAGTAGTGAGGACCGCAGCAGGCCGATGCTGAGCGAGATGGTGAGTTCGGTCAGCTGCAGCGCGTCGGCCTGCATGCGCTGGTCCGGATTGACCGCGATCTCGCCCGCGAAGCCGAGCAGGTAGGGGCGCGTGCCGACCACCCACTGGTCGAGGAGGTCGCGCGTCAGCCACTCGCGCATGCGCACTTCCAGAATCTCGCGCAGCCACGTCTCGCCGACGACCAGGGTGAGCAGACACGCGATGATGAGGCCGAAGACGACGACCTGGAAGAGCAGGTCGTCGAGGCGGCGTTGCTCGAGCGCGTTGAAGAAGTCGCCCTGCCAGGCGTTCAGTCGCACCTGGCCCACCATGTTGAGGCCGATCACCGCCACGATGCCGAGGGCGAGCAGCCCGCACGGCCGGAAGAAGCGCGACTGGCGGAGCGCCTGCAGCAGGACGCCCAGTTGCCGCAGCGCATCGGCCAGGCCGACTTCGAGCACCCGCGCGACGTGTGGGCCGGATGCGGCGGCGCCCGGGTCACGAAGCGTCATGGCGGCCGGCCTCGTCAGGGTGCCTGGTCCGAGTCATCGAATACGCTGCTCATGTCGCGGATGGGCGGTTCCGCTCATATCCCGGCTTCCGGGTGGTGTCGACGTCGCGATCACGCGCTTGCGCAGTCGCTGCTGATATTCCGTCCGAGCCCACAGGAAAGGCGGGAGCTGAGAAATGGGCGCCGTCGAAGCGGATCGGATCCAATCGCTGATTGCCCGCCATGACGCTGGTCGAGAAGATCGGGCAGTTGACGCTCGGGGCGGCGGATCTCGTCAGCGGCCCACGCCCGTCGAAGGTCGGCACGTCGGCGATCCGGGAGGGGCGGGTCGGGATCGTTGCCCCCGACCTCGTACCGAGACTGGAGCCAGGGCTGATCGAGGTGTTCGTCGGCCCCTCGGCCGGCCTCTCCGGTGTTCTTCGGACCGAGATCCGTCTCGCCCTGGATTGAGACCTGCTGATAGCTGGCGCGGGCGCTGGGCTGGCAGACGCGGAGGGCGAGGTCGAGCTCGCGAGATCGGCCTCGACCGCCGTCGCCATCCCCGGGGACTGCAGCTTGCATAGCAAAAATGTGGCAGGACCGACGGTGAGATGCCAAAAAATTGATGCCGCTCAACGGTTGTCAGGGTAGTTGGCGGATGGGGTGGGATTCGAACCCACGAGGGGCGTGACCCCTGGCGGTTTTCAAGACCGCTGCCTTCAACCACTCGGCCACCCATCCGCAGCGGGCAACCAGATGTCGGCCCGGTCGCCGAGCCGCTCCACTGTAGCCGCCTCGCATCGGCTTGCCACCCGAGGTTTCGCCGGCCCGGGTCCGGGCCGCACGCTCTGCATGACGCGCCCGTCGACGGGTGGCGAGCCTAGCCCCGCGCGCGTGCCCGGAGCTGCTCGCGCTGCTTCAGGAGGACGTAGGCGGTCGCGCTGATCACGGTCAGGACGACGAAGATCACGCCGATCACGTTGACCACCGGCGACAGCCCGAAGCGCATGCGCGAGCCGATCTCGGTCACCAGCGTGTGGTCGCCGCCGATCGCGAACACGGTCGTGTTGTAGTTCTCGATCGACTGCAGGAAGGCGATCACCGCCGCGGTCAGGATGGTCGGCATGAGGAACGGCACCGTGATCCTGAAGAACGCCCGGGCGTGGGTCGCGCCGAGATCGAGCGCCGCCTCCTCGAGCGCCCGGTCCTGGCGCTGCAGGCGCGCCATGAACATCAGCATGCAGTAGGAGGCGATGAACGTCGCCTGGGCGATCGCGGCGAGGAGCAGGCCGCCGCCGACCCCGAAGTTCCGCCAGAACACCAGCGTCGAGACGCCGAGGATGATCCCGGGCGTCAGGATCGGCGAGACCATGATCGCGTAGAGCGGGGCGTTCATCCGCGAATCCAGCCGGGTCAGGATCAGGGCGCCGGCGAGCCCGCAGGGGATCGAGATCAGGACCACCCCGAGCGCGATCAGGAGCGAGTTGATCAGCCCCTGCCACATCCGGGTGTCGGCCCAGAGCGCCGGGAACCAGTCGAGGGTGAAGCCGCGCCAGACGGTCACCGACGGCGGCGAGTAGTCGTTGAAGGCGGCCGCGACCATGATCACCAGCGGCAGGAACAGGTAGGCGAAGAAGATCCCGATGTAGAGGTTGAGCACCAGGGCGCTGCCCCGCCCGCCGGCCGCGCCGCCGTTCATGGCCCTGCCTCCGTCGGCGTCACCGCGCGATGTCGCGGATGCCGACCCTGAAGATCGCCATCATGACGAAGATGAACGCGATGCAGGTGAGCAGCAGCGTGAAGGCGTAGGCCGATCCCGTGTTCCAGTTGAAGCTCTCGAAGAACTGCTTGTAGATCAGCTGGCTGAACCAGTCGCCGGCGCTGCCGCGCGAGAGGATCTGCGGCACCGAGTACGAGCCGACGGCGAGCATGAAGGTCATGATGCAGCCGACGGCGATGCCGGGCTTGGCGTGCGGGATGACGATCCGGCTGTGGATCTTGAAGGTCGAGGCGCCGAGGTCGCGCGCCGCCTCGATCTGGTTCCGGTCCAGGGTCTCGACCGTGTTGTAGATCGGAAACACCATGAACAGCACGTAGGCGTAGACCATGCCGACGAAGACGCCGGCCGACGAGTCGAGGTAGCGGACCGGCGCCAGGCCGAGCCAGCCGAGCATGGTGTTGAGGACGCCGTTGAAGTCGAGGATCATCAGCCAGGCGAAGATCCGGAGCAGCTCGTTGATCGCGTAGGGGATCACGAGGCCGAGCATCAGCAGCGCGGCCCGCTGCGGGGTCGCCACCTTGGCCACGACGTAGGCCATCGGATAGCAGACGACGAGCGCGATCAGCGTGACCAGCGCGCCGGCGACCAGGGTCTTCAGGAAGATCTGGAAGTGCAGGCCGCTCATGCGGGCATAGTTGGCGAGCCCGTAGGTCCGGACCGGCTGCCGCTCCGCCGCCTCGAGCTCCGCGATCCGCTGCTCGAGCTCCGCCATCCGGGCCTGGATCCGCTCGCGCTCCGCCTCCGCTTCGGCGCTCTGGTCGCCTTCGAGCGCCATCCGGTCGAAGCGGAGCAGCTCCAGATCCTGGTACGCGTTGTCGATCTCGAGGGTGAGCTGGACCTGCTCCCCGCCGCGCCGCTCGTGCCAGAGCGACTGCTCGAGCATGAAGACCTGGGGCAGGGTGATCAGGCCGAGCACCCAGACCGCGCCGATCACCAGGATGACGCCCGCCATCAGGTCGCCGTAGGCCCGGAACAGCCCGGCGAGCGGCCCGCCCCGGGTGGCGCGGACGAGCAGGGCGGGACGTGGCCGCGGCGCCTCCTGGGGGGCGGTGACCGCCTCGACCGCGCCGATCCGGGAGGTCATGGCCCGCCGCTCACGCCACGTCCTCCCCGGCGTCGAGCTCGCCCGCGCGGAGCACGAGCCCGGCCTCCGGACGGAAGCCGATCCGCTGGCGCCGTGCGATGGCGTGGCCGGCCTCGTCGACGTTGGTGAGGTGCACCGTGTACTCCCGGCCGTCCCGCTCGAAGAACAGGTTGACGTACGGGCCCTCGAGGTCCCGCCGCTCGAAGGTGGTCTCGAACTGGTTCGGCAGCGCGCCGTTGCCGCCGAGCTGCATCCGCTCCGGGCGGACGAACAGCATCGCCCGCTCGCCGGGCGCGAGGCCGTCCCGGTTCTCGCCGGTGAGCGGGCCGACCGCCGTGTCCACGGTCGCGAAGCGCCCCTCGGTCGCGCTCACCCGGCCCTCGAAGACGTTGCTCTCGCCGACGAAGGTGGCGACGAACGGCGTCGCCGGGTCGCGGTAGATCCGGTCGCTCTCGGCGACCTGCTCGATCACGCCCGCCTTCATCACCGCGATCCGGTCGGACATGGTGAGGGCCTCGCCCTGGTCGTGCGTGATGTAGATGAAGGTGACGCCGGTCTTCCTCTGGATCTCCTTGAGCTCGCCGCGCATGTGCTGACGGAGCTTCAGGTCCAGCGCCGAGAGCGGCTCGTCGAGCAGCAGGACCGAAGGCTCGACGGCGAGCGCGCGGGCGATCGCGACCCGCTGGCGCTGGCCGCCGGACAGGTCGCCCGGCTTCTTGCCGCTCTGCTCAGGGAGCGCGACCAGCTCGAGCAGCTCCTCCGCCCGCCGCTTCCGGTCCTTCTTCGACCAGCCGCGCATCTCGAGCCCGAAGGCGACGTTCTCCCAGACCGCCATGAGCGGGAACAGGGCGAGGTTCTGGAAGATCATCGCCGTCGGGCGCCGGTTCGGCCCGACCCCGCGCATCGCCTCGCCGCCGATCCGGATCTCGCCGGTCGAGGGCTCGATGAAGCCCGAGATGGCGCGCAGCATGGTGGTCTTGCCGCAGCCCGACGGGCCGAGGATCGAGAAGAACTCGCCGGCGCGCACGGTCAGGTCGGTCGTCTCGACCGCGGTGAAGTCGCCGAACCTGATCGAGACGCCGTCGAGGTGGACGTCCTTGCCGTGCGCCGCGATGTCGGCCATCCGGCCTCTCCCGCTGCCGCTCCGCGCCGGGCGGGGAGCGTCCCGGGCTGCTGCCCGCGCGGACCCGGAGCGCGCCCGCTCAGGCGTTGGTGATCTGTTCGACGTACTCCGACTGCATCGGCGCGAACCAGGGCGTCTCGGCCTGCCACCACCAGAGGTTCTGCATGACGGCCGGGGTGTAGACCTCCTTGAACACCCGTTTCGCGTCCTCGTTCAGGTGCTCCTCGGCGCCCGCCACGCAGGAGTTGTAGCCGGTGTTGTTGGAGAAGGTGGCGCCGTTCTCCGGCGTCAGGATGAAGTTGATGAACGCGTGCGCCGCCTCCACGTTCTGCGCCCCCGCCGGCATCGCGATGCCGTCGACCCAGGTGAGGAAGCCCTCGCTCGGCCCGCGATACTTGTACTTCGGATCGACCTCGAGGCCGAGCAGGATGCCGGTGGTGTCCCAGGTCTGGCCGATGGTGCAGCCGGCGTCGGTGAACGCCGTGGTCGCCTCGGTGGCGTTGTTCCAGAAGGCGCCGATGTTGCTCTTGCGCTCCAGGATGAAGGCGAGGCAGGCGTCCCACACGCGTCGGGCGTCCTCCTCGGTCTTGTAGACGTCGAGCATGCGGTTGGACTGCACCTCGCCGATCGCATCCAGGTAGAGCCCGACCCCCATGAGCACCGACTTCTGGCGGAAGGCCGCCTGGTTGTCGCGACCGGGCTCCCAGAGCGAGCCGTAGGAGACCTCGCTGTCGTCGAGCGGCAGGGCGACCGAGTCGAAGGTGATCCCTTCGGTGCCCCAGTCCCACGGCAGCACGTAGCGCTTGCCGCGATGGGTCGCGCCGAGCCGGATCGAATCCCGGTAGATCTCGGGGATGATCGCGTCGACCTTGACCTTGTTCTCGTCGATCGGCTGGAGCAGGCCATCGGGATAGTAGCGCGGCCCGTTGGTGACCGAGGGAAAGATCACGTCGAAGCCCTCGGCGCCGGCCGCGCGCAGCTTGTTCTCGGCCTCGTCGTTGGAGCCGTAGGTGGAGAAGTTGACCTTGATGCCGGTGCTGTCCTCGAACGGGCCGATGATGTGGTTCTCGAAGGTCTGCGCGTAGTCGCCCCAGGCGAAGACGTTGACCTCGCCGGACTGGCCGAACGCCCGGCCGCCGATGAACGGCCCGGTCGCGAGCGCGGCGCCGCCGTAGGCCGCGGCCCGGAGCAGGGTCCGCCGCTGAACCCTCCTCGCCGCCCGCAGGGTCGCGACGCTCCCCGACCTCTTCGACATCTGCATACTCCCTGTCCCTGTCCCTGGCTCTCTGGCCCGGTGGCTCTGGCGATGGCTGCTGTCAGGTCCCGTGGATGGCAGCGACGTGACAGTATGCCGCCCCGGCGGCGTCCGCAATCGGCTGGTGCGCGAGCACCGGCGCCGGTCGGTTGAGCCGCCGGTGGAGCCACGCATGAACGTCCTCCTGATCACCGCCGACCAGTGGCGGGCCGACTGCCTCGGAGCGGCGGGGCACCCCCTGGTCCGGACCCCGGCGCTCGACCGGCTGGCCGCGGACGGGGTCCGCTTCACCCGCCATTTCACCCAGGCGACGCCGTGCGGCCCGTCCCGGGCCAGCCTGCACACCGGCCTCTACGCGCTCAACCACCGCTCGATCACCAACGGCACGCCGCTCGACGCCCGTCACACCGACCTCTCGGCGGAGGTCCGCCGCGCGGGCTACCGGCCGGTCCTGTTCGGCTACACCGACCGGAGCCACGACCCCCGCCAGCTGCCGGCGGACGACCCGCGCCTGCGGACCTACGAGGGGGTCTACGACGGCTTCGAGGTCGGGGTCGGGTCGGACGAGAGCTACGCCGCCTGGCGGGCCCACCTGGAGCGTCGGACCGGCCGCGCCTTCCGCCTCGGGGAGCTGTTCGGCGGCGCCCTCGGGGAGCCCGCCCCCTATCCGGCCGAGCTCTCCGAAACGGCGTTCCTCACCGACGCCGCGCTCGACTTCCTGGAGCGGCGGGACGCGGACCGCCCCTGGTTCCTCCACGTCAGCTACCTGAAGCCGCACCCGCCGTTCGTCGCGCCGGCGCCCTACCACGCGCTGTATCACCCGGACGACGTCCCGGCGCCGGTCCGGGCGGCGGACCCGGCGCGCGAGGCGGCGCTCCATCCCTGGCTCCGGGCGAAGCTGGAGAAGCCGGTCGGGACCGGCGACTGGTGGGGCAAGCCCGCGCGCCTCGATGAGGAGGAGATCCGGCGCGCGCGCGCGGTCTACTACGGCCTGATCAGCGAGATCGACGCCGGGATCGGCCGCCTCGTCGAGGCGCTGCAGCGGCGCGGCGAGTACGACCGCACCCTCATCGTCGTCACCTCCGATCACGGGGAGATGCTCGGCGACCACTGGCTGCTCGGCAAGTCGGGGTTCTTCCGCCAGGCCTTCCACGTGCCGCTGATCATCCGCGATCCCGCTGCCGGAGCGACTCGGGGCGGCGCCGTCAACGCCTTTACGGAGCACGTCGATCTGATGCCGACCGTGCTCGGGCGGCTCGGCCTCGAGATCCCGCTGCAGTGCGACGGGCTAAGCCTGGTTCCGTTCCTCGCCGGCACCCCGGTCCACGGCTGGCGGGCGGCGGCGCACTACGAGCACGACTTCAGGGACGTCGAGACGCTGGCGTTCGAGACCCGGCTCGGTCTGCCGTCCGACAAGTGCCAGCTCGCCGTCCGCCAAGGGCCGCGCTTCGTCTACGTCCACTTCAACGGCCTCGAGCCCCTCTGCTTCGACCTCGAGCGCGACCCCGGCCAGTTCGCCAACATCGCGGCCGACCCTGAGCGCGCGCCCGAGGTGCTGGCGCAGGCGCAGGCCATGCTGACCTGGCGCATGGACGCCGCCGAGCGCCGCCTCACCGGCTGCAAGCTGACGCCGTCCGGCGTGGTCGGCCGCTTCTGAACCCGGCCATCCGGCGGTCCTTCGCTCAGCGTGCAGATTTGTCGGGTGCCGGCGGCCGGCGAAGGCTCGGACGAAGGCGCCGACCTTGTCTGCTTTTTGCGGCAGGTTCGGGATCCAGGCTTTCTGCGGCAGGTTCGGGTCTCGCTGGATGCGGCGCCGGCATCCGTGCGCGCCCGAAGGATTCGGCCGCACGGACTCCCAGGATCGCATGGACCGGCGTCAG
>DASUSF010000224.1:0-4486 GCA_036375275.1 Geminicoccaceae bacterium
TCGAGCGGTTCCCGGACGTGCACGTCCTGTCCGACGAGATCTACGCCCGGATGGTCTACGACGGCGTGCCGCACGCGACCATGCTCGGCTACCCCGAGCTCGAGGACCGGCTGATCCTGCTCGACGGGTGGTCCAAGACCTACGCCATGACCGGCTGGCGGCTCGGCTGGGCGGTCTGGCCCGGCCATCTGGTCGAGCACGCGACCCGGCTCGCGATCAACATCCACTCCTGCGTGAACGCCGCGACCCAGTGGGCCGGGATCGAGGCGCTCCGCGGTCCCCAGGACCGGGTCCTGGACATGGTCCAGGCGTTCGACCGGCGGCGGGGGGTGATCGTCGAGCGCCTCAACCGGCTGCCGGGGTTCCGCTGCGTGCGCCCGGGCGGCGCCTTCTACGCCTTCCCCAACATCGCGGAGACCGGGCTCGGCGCGCGCGAGCTCCAGGACCGCCTGCTCGACGACGTGGGCGTCGCGCTGGTCGCCGGCACCAGCTTCGGGATCCACGGCGAGGGCTACGTCCGCTTCTCGTACGCCGCCTCGGTCGCCGACATCGAGGAGGCGTCGGAGCGGATCGAGATGTTCCTCGGCCGCCGCGCCTGAGCCTCAGGGGCGGCCGACGGCCGCCGCGGCGGGCCGGCGGAGGCGGCGCCACGCGTGCAGCGCCCCGCCGGCGAGCGCCACGTGGACGGCGCTCGCGAGCAGCCGGGCAAGGAGCTCGCTGCCGTACGCGTAGCCCGGGTCGACCAGGACCGCCTGGATCTCCATCACCAGCGCCAGATCGACGGTGATCAGGACGACCGCGACCGGGCTGCGCAGCAGCGGCGCCGCGGCGAGGGCGAGGAACACGCCGGGGGCGGCGCCGAGGGCGGACAGCAAAGCGGCAGCATCGGGCATGCGCGGGCGGACCAGGAACCGGGGAGATAATGCCTCGCAATGATATCCTCTCCCGGTTGAATGGCAACCGGTCTGTGACCGCGCCCGCTCTTGTCAGGCCCGGAGCACTCTGACAGGCTCTCGGCAAGCACATCAACGGGAGGCTCGGGCACCATGGACGTGCGCGCTGCGGTTGCTCACAAGGCGGGTGAGCCGCTGTCGATCGAGACGGTGCGGCTGGAGGGACCTCGGGACGGCGAGGTCATGGTCGAGATCAAGGCGACCGGGATCTGCCATACCGACGAGTTCACCCTCTCGGGCGCCGATCCCGAGGGGCTGTTCCCCGCCATCCTCGGCCACGAGGGCGCCGGGATCGTGGTCGAGGTCGGGCCGGGCGTCACCTCGGTCGAGCAGGGCGACCACGTGATCCCGCTCTACACCCCGGAGTGCCGGGAGTGCGAGTACTGCCTCAACCCCAAGACCAACCTCTGCCAGAAGATCCGCGCGACCCAGGGCCAGGGCCTGATGCCCGACGGCTCCTCGCGCTTCTCGATCGGCGGCGAGAAGCTCTACCACTACATGGGCACCTCGACCTTCTCGAACTACACCGTGCTGCCGGAGATCGCGGTCGCCAAGATCCGCAAGGACGCGCCGTTCGACAAGGTCTGCTACATCGGCTGCGGCGTCACCACCGGCGTCGGCGCGGTGATCAACACCGCCAAGGTCGAGCCCGGCGCGAACGTCGTGGTGTTCGGCCTCGGCGGCATCGGGCTCAACGTCATCCAGGGCGCCCGCTTGGTGGGCGCGGACAAGATCGTCGGCGTCGACCTCAACCCGTCGCGCAAGGCGCTCGCCGAGCAGTTCGGCATGACCCACTTCGTCAACCCGAAGGAGATCGAGGGCGATCTCGTGCCCTACCTGGTCGAGCTCACCGGCGGCGGCGCCGACTACAGCTTCGAGTGCATCGGCAACGTCAATACGATGCGCCAGGCGCTCGAGTGCTGCCACAAGGGCTGGGGGGTGTCGGTGATCATCGGCGTGGCGCCGGCCGGCGCCGAGATCTCGACCCGGCCGTTCCAGCTGGTCACCGGGCGGGTCTGGAAGGGGACGGCGTTCGGCGGCGCGCGGGGCCGCACCGACGTCCCGAAGATCGTCGACTGGTACATGCAGGGCAAGATCCAGATCGATCCGCTGATCACCCACACCATGCCGCTCGACCAGATCAACGACGCCTTCGACCTGATGCACGCCGGCACGTCGATCCGGAGCGTCGTGGTGTTCTGAGGCGCGTCGTGACCGGCCGGCACGCCGGCGGAGGTCCGCTGCCGGTCCGGGTGCGGCTGGCCGGGCCGGCCGATGCGGCGGCATGGCACGAGCTGCGGTGCGCCCTCTGGCCGGACGAAGACGGCGGCGCGCTGGAGCGGGAGGTGGAGGAGCATTTCGCAGGCGCGGGGCTGCTCGATGCGGTGTTCCTCGCCGAAGCGCGCTCAGGAGACGTTCTCGGCATGCTCGAGCTCGCGCTCAGGAGGTACGCGGACGGCTGTGCCTCCTCGCCGGTGCCCTATGTCGAAGGCTGGTACGTGGTGCCCGAAGCGCGCCGCCACGGGCTCGGGCGGAGGCTCGCCGCGGCCGCGGAGGCCTGGGCGCGTGAGCGGGGTCATGCCGAGATCGCCTCGGACACGCTGATCGAGAACCGCATCGGCGAGCGGGCCCACCGGGCGCTCGGGTTCGAGGAGGTCAAGCGGCTGATCGTCTTTCGGAAGGATCTCTGAGGTCGCCGGCCCGGCGGCCGGCGGTGCGAACCGCGTCTGAGGAGGAAGCGTCTTGACCATCGAGACCCTCGAGGAGCACCGCGCCCACGGCGGGACGCAGGGCGTCTACGCCCACGATGCCACCTCGACCGGCTGCCGGATGCAGTTCGCCGCGTATCTTCCGCCCGAGGCCGGGCACGGGCCCGTGCCGGTGCTATACTGGCTCTCCGGCCTGACCTGCACCTGGGCGAACTTCACCGAGAAGGCCGGTGCGCAGCGCCTCGCCGCCGAGTACGGGGTCGCGATCGTCGCTCCGGACACCAGCCCCCGCGGCGTGAACCTGCCGGGCGAGGACGACGCCTACGACTTCGGCTCCGGTGCCGGGTTCTACATCGACGCCACGGAGGAGCCGTGGGTCCGGCACTACCGGATGGAGAGCTACATCGCGAAGGAGCTGCCCGCGCTGGTCGAGGCGAGCTTCCCGGTCGACCGCAGGCAGGGCGGGATCTTCGGCCACTCGATGGGCGGCCACGGCGCGCTGACCCTGGCCCTCAAGCATCCGGACAAGTTCAGGACCTGCTCGGCGTTCGCGCCGATCGCGGCGCCGAGCCAGTGCCCCTGGGGCGAGAAGGCGTTCACCGGCTACCTCGGCGCCGAGCGGGCGGCCTGGAAGGCGCACGACGCGAGCGAGCTGGTCCGTGCCTCCGACTGGAGCAGCGAGATCCTGATCGATCAGGGCACCGCCGACGGCTTCCTCGACGAGCAGCTGAAGCCGCACCTGTTCCTCGCCGCGGCGCGCGAGGCGGGGGTCCCGGTGACGCTCCGCTACCAGTCCGGCTACGACCACTCCTACTACTTCATGGCGTCCTTCATGGCCGACCACATCGCCCACCACGCCCGGCTGCTGGCCTGAAGCCGGACCGCCGCGCCTCGATTCCGTGCTAGAGTAGCTTCGAGGCACTGGAGGGCGTGATGGCGACGCGGCCGAACGATGTCCGGATGACGCTGGCCGAGTTCCTCGTCTGGGACGACGGGACGGACACCATCTACGAGCTGATCGACGGTCAGATCTTCGCGATGACCGCGCCGCATTGGCGGCATGCTCGCGTGCTCAGTCGGTTGGACCGACGGATCGGCGCCGCCATCGAGCCACCCTGTGAGGTTTTCACGACCGGCGGAGTGGTGCCTCTGGAAGTCGACGACACGTGGCTCGTCCCCGACCTCGTGGTGAGCTGCGCGGGCCAGGACGATGCGGAGCGACACATCCAGGAGCCGAAGCTGATCGTCGAGGTGATCTCGCCCAGCACCCACGACCACGACCGGGGCCGCAAGGTCCATCTCTACCGCCGGATCGCGAGCGTCGAGGAGATCCTGGTAGTTTGGAGCCGCGAGCGGCGGGTCGAGCTGTGGCGGCGCGACGGCCGGCGCTGGGTGGTCGAGGACTTCGTCGGCAACGCCGCCTTCCGGCTCGAGACCGTGAGCGCCACCCTCGGCCTCGTCGACATCTACGGCGACTAGGGCGTGTTAACGCTATCCAGCGAAGGTTGGTTGGTGTAGGCTCCGCGCATGATGCGCCTGAACGAAGAGCAGTATGAGGTGATCCGCCCGTTGCTGCCGGTGCAGCGGGGCAACGTGCGGATCGCCAATCTCGAGGTCCTCAATGCCGTGCTCTACGTGGCGGAGAACGGCTGCAAGTGGCGGGGACTGCCGGAGCGGTTCGGCAACTGGCACACGATCTACACGCGCCTGCGGCGTTGGGCGGCAGCGGGCGTGCTGGACCGCGTGTTCCAGGGCTCTCCAGGAGCAGAGCCTGATCCGCATCCGGGTGGAATGCGTCGGCTTGGACAGCACCAGCGTCAAGGT
>DASUSF010000225.1:0-9852 GCA_036375275.1 Geminicoccaceae bacterium
AGCGATCTTCCTGAGTTTCCCGAGTTCACCCCGGGCAGAACGATCTTTGGCCGGTTGACCCTGGCGTTCTAAAGAGACCGGCAGACACCGACGCTGGTCGGACCACCAGTAGAAAGGAGATCCCATGTTGCACGTACTCAAGCCAAGCCAGTTCTTCCCCGCCGCTATCGCAGTGGGAGCAGCCATCTACCTGTCCTTCGCTGCTGAAGCACAGGAGAACGTCCAGCCTATGACGGAGGACATGCAGAAAGCAGTCGGCGCCGGCTCCATCGCCCTTCAGGCAACGGACGAGAACGGCGAACAGATCACCTACCTGCGTCAGGACGTCTATGAGGAGGTTCAATCGGCACAAACAGAAGTGCAGTTCCCGTTGGATGTGACGAAGATCAACGCCGTCATTCCGACCGGAAGCCAGGACGAGATGGTAATCATCAGGTATGAGGTGAACCCGCCCAAGACGATGCAATGTCGTTGGGTGGGCTCAACATACACGTGCTACACCAACTAGGATCCTCGTTCCGCTCAGCTGGAATGAGCAGACAGGGAGCGCCCCAAGTATGGCATTCATAGTTAAACATGCCTCGTTGTGGCTAGTCGGAATGACGCTGATCGGCCCCTGCGCGTTTGCTGCTTGGCCGGCCGCAGCGCAGAGCGACACCTCGGTGGCGGCCGCGTCCGAAGTCCCGGACAAGGTCAAGAAGCCCAAGAGACTGCCCCAGAACACAAAGGATCTTGATGGCCGTGTGGTCATCGCCATCGACCCCGCCACTGGCGACATCACCCCGTACGTTGAGAAAAACCCCGCAGAAGTCACGATTCCGGAAGGTGTCGACATAAAGAGCATAGTGAGCCTTCCGGGATCGGACTACGTCATCCTCACCTACGAGGCGAGCCCTCAGAAGACGCTGCTCTGCAGATGGGTGGGAAGCACTTACACCTGCTACGAGGTCTAGCCCCATAGGGGATCGCGACGTAATCGCCACGCAGCCCGCCGCCCGCTTCTGCTTGGCGGGCTGCTTTTCGGCTAGCTCTCCAACCGCGCGCCGGACGCCTTGTCGAACAAGTGGACCTTGGCGAGGTCGGGGGTGAGGTGGATCTTGTCGCCGGGGTGGAAGTTGTGGCGCTCGCGGAACACCACCTGGATGTCCTGGCCGGCCACTTCCGCGAACACCAGGATCTCCGCCCCGGTCGGCTCGACCACCTGCACCTCGCCCGGTAGCGAGCCCTCGCCCTCCACGAGGGTGAGGTGCTCCGGGCGCATGCCGTAGACGATCTCCTGACCGTCGCGGCCGCCGGCGTTCGGCGGCAGCGGCAGCACGGTGCCATCGGCCGCGACCGCGCTCGCGCTGCCGTTCCGCCTGATCGTCGCGTCGATGAAGTTCATCGCCGGCGAGCCGATGAAGCCGGCGACGAACAGGTTCTCGGGATGGTCGTAGAGGGACAGCGGATCGCCGACCTGCTCGACGATGCCGTCGTGCATGACCACGATCCGATCGGCCATGGTCATGGCCTCGATCTGGTCGTGGGTGACGTAGACCGCGGTGGTCTTGAGGCGCTGGTGGAGCTCCTTGATCTCGGTGCGCATCTGCACCCGGAGCTTGGCGTCGAGGTTCGAGAGCGGCTCGTCGAACAGGAACACCGCGGGGTCGCGGACGATGGCGCGCCCCATCGCGACCCGCTGGCGCTGGCCACCGGAGAGCTGGCGCGGGTAGCGCTTGAGGTAGGGATCGAGGCCGAGGATGCCGGAGGCCTGGCTGACCCGCTTCTCGATCTCGTCCCTGGGCGCCTTCGCCAGCTTGAGCGAGAACGCCATGTTGTCCTCGACCGTCATGTGCGGATAGAGGGCGTAGTTCTGGAACACCATGGCGATGTCCCGGTCCTTGGGCGGCACGTTGTTGACCACCCGGCCGCCGATCTGGATCTCGCCGCGGCTGATCTCCTCGAGCCCGGCGATCATCCGCAGCAGTGTCGACTTGCCGCAGCCGGACGGTCCGACCAGCACCACGAACTCGCCGTCCGTAATGTCGACTTCGACCCCGTACAGCACCTGGGTCGAGCCGAAGAACTTGTCGACCTTGTCGACGTGCACCGATGCCATGACCTGCCCCGTCCGTCTCTTTGCGGCACCGGTGCCCGCTCGACCGACGCCCGTGGTTGCCTCCAGGCGGGCCGGCCGCCCACCCGCGCCGGATCATGGCGCGGGCGGGGCGATCGTTCAAGATCGACGAGGGGCCAGCTCTAGCTCGCCAGCGCCTGGAGCTCCGCCGCAGCCAGGCCGACCAGCTCGCCCGCCTCGAGCAGCTGCTCGAAGGTCGCGTCCGGCAGCGGCACGCCGCGCACGCTCCGCTCGGCCCGGTTGCGTCGTTCCGGCTCGCCCGGGATCAGCACCTCGCCGTCCGGGGTGCGCGGCGCCGACGTCCTGACGTAGTCGAGGAAGGCCCGGACCTCCTCGCCGATGCCGAAGTCGGAGCCGTACACGTCGGGCGCCACGACCACCGCGAAGAGGTTGTTGGCGAAGCGGATCCGGGCCGGGTCGACCGGGTGGTTGCAGCGGCCGCCGGACAAGGCGCCGGCGAGCAGATCGCAGGCGAGGACCAGGCCGCCGCCCTTGTGGCCGCTGACCCTGCCGCCGAAGGGGAGCAGCGTGCCGCGTGGCTCCTGGTAGAGCACGCCCGGATCCCGGGTCGGCGTCCCGTCCGGAGCGAGCAGGCAGTCCTCCGGGACCTCGACCCCCTTGTGGTGCGCGACCCTGACCTTGCCCTCGGCGATCGCCGCGGTCGCGAAGTCGAGCATGAAGGGCTCGCCGCCGGGCACCGGCACCGCGACCGCCATCGGATTGGTCGAGCTCCTGGCCTCACGGCCGCCGTGGGGCACGACGAAGGGCGGCGCGCCGGCGGCGTTGCACAGCATCAGCGCCACCTGGCCTTCGCTGGCGGCCATCAGCACCCAGTCGGCGAGGCGGCCGACGTGCGAGCTGTTGCGGAGCGTCATCAGCGCGACGCCGTGGGTGCGCGCCTTCCCGATCGCCCGCTCCATCGCCTGCTCGGCGACCACCTGGCCGAAGCCGAACCCGCCATCGAGCGCGATCACGGCGCCGGTCTCGCTGATCACCTCGACCGAGGTGTTCGGGTGCAGCCAGCCGCCCTGGACCGCGGTGACGTACTGGTGGATCCGGATCACGCCGTGGCTGTCGTGCCCGGTCAGATTGGCCTCGACCAGCCGGCCCGCGACCTTCTCGGCCTCCCCGGACGACGAGCCCGCGGCCGCGAAGATCCGTCGCGCGATGCCCCGAAGCGCCTCCGCCTGTATCTGCATCTTGCCTCCCCCTCGGAACGAGCCGTGCTCGGCCGGGTTGTCGAACCACATCCGCGCCCGGGTCTCACCGCCCGCCGCAACCACGTCAAGGGTCAGCGTCATGCCTCATCGCGTGTTCCTCGCGCTCCTGCCGTGCACCCTCGCCGGCTGCTCGACCCTCACCGGGCCGGGCCTCCTCGCCGACGGTCTCGGTCAGACGACGGCTGCGTGCGACGCGGAGGTGCTGACGGTCGAGACCGCGGAGGGCAACCTCAGGATCGGAAGGGGCGAGACGGCGGCCGCCGAGATCAACCAGAACGTCTTCACCCTGGTACTGCGGCGAGCTGCGCGAGGACAACCTCGGGCAGAGCCGCTGCCCCGAGGGCACCGACTACGTCGAGCTGTCGCGCAACTTCACCGGCGCCGGCTTCGTCGCCCGGTGCATCGAGCAGTCCGGCACGATCTGACGGCTCGCAGCTTGACCGGCCGCCGGAGCAGGCCACATCTGGCCCGAGCGGGGACGACCCCCTCTTCCAGCATCACCGGCCGGGACGACCCGCCAGACACGAGGGAGGCGCGGGTCGTGGCGTGGGTTCTTCTCCTGATCGCCGGCGTGCTCGAGATCGGCTGGGCGGTGGGCCTCAAGTACACCGAGGGGTTCACGCGCCTGGCCCCGAGCGTCCTCACCGTCCTCGGCATGGCGATCAGCCTCGCGCTCCTGGGCCTCGCCGTCCGCAGCCTGCCGATCGGCACCGCCTACGCGGTCTGGACCGGGATCGGGACCATCGGATCGGCCCTCCTCGGCGTCCTCCTGTTCGGCGAGCCCGCCAGCGCGGCGCGGCTCGCCTGCATCGCGCTGATCCTCGGCGGCATCCTCGGCCTCAAGCTGATCACGCCCGGCTGACCGGCGGCCGCACCCGATCGGGCTCGCGACGGCGGGCGGGCTTGGCGGCGCCCGAAGGGCACGCCATAGTGCGCGCCGCCCATGAGCCGCGCACCCGCCACCCGCGAGCCCCGCCTGATGATGCGCCCGGACGCCCCCCCGGTCGTGCTCGCCTCACGCAGCGCCGCGCGGGCGCGCCTGCTCGCGGCCGCGGGGATCAGCGTCGAGGTCGCGACCCCCGCGGTCGACGAGACCGCCCTGAAGGAGGGCATGCGGGCGGAAGGCGCCGAGCCGGCGGACGTCGCCGTCGCGCTTGCGGAGCTGAAGGCACGCCGGGCGGGCCCCGGCTGTGCGCCCGACGCGCTGGTGATCGGCGCCGATCAGCTGCTGACGGTCGCAGGCCGGTGGCTCGACAAGCCGGCCTCGCGGCAGGAGGCGCGCGACCAGCTGCTCGCCCTCGCCGGACGCCGGCACGAGCTCTGGAGCGCCGCCGTGGTGGTCCGGGGTGACGAGCGCATCTGGCACCACGTCGCGGAAGCGCGGCTCTGGATGCGCGAGCTCTCGTGCGCGTTCGTGGATCGCTACCTCGACCTGGTCGGGCAGGCGGCTCTGGACAGCGTCGGCGCCTACCACCTGGAAGGGCTGGGTGCGCAGCTGCTCGCGCGCGTGCAGGGCGATCATTTCGTGGTCCAGGGCCTGCCGCTGCTGCCGCTGCTGGAGTTCCTGCGCGAGCGCGGGGTGCTGGAACGATGAGCGGCGGGCTGCTGAGCGGCAGGTCGCGGATCGCCGGGATCATGGGCCACCCGGTCGGCCACTCGCTGTCGCCCCGGCTGCACGGCCACTGGCTCCGCCGCCACCGGATCGACGGCGCCTACATCCCGATGCCGGTCGCCCCGACCGATCTCGAGCCGGCGCTTCGGGCGCTGCCGAAGCTCGGCCTGCGGGGCTGCAATCTCACCATCCCGCACAAGGAGGCGGCGCTGCGGATCGTCGACCGGGCGAGCGAGCGGGCGACGCGGATCGGCGCGGTCAACACCGTGGTGGTCGAGGCCGACGGCACGCTGAGCGGCCACAACACGGACGGGTATGGCTTTCTCGAGAGCCTGCACGAGGTCGCCGCGGGCGGGTCGCCGACGCGCAGCCTCGCCGTCGTGATCGGCGCGGGCGGGGCGGCGCGCGCGATCGTCGTGGCGCTCCAGGATGCGGGCGCGCCGCTGATCCGGGTGCTCAACCGGACCCGTGATCGTGCCGACGTCCTGGCCGAGGAGCTCCACCACCGGATCGAGGTCGCGGACTGGAGCGAGCGCGGGCGCGCGGTCGAGGGAGCGGCGCTCCTGGTCAACACGACGAGCCTCGGCATGGTCGGTCAGCCGAGCCTCGACCTGCCGCTCGACCGGTTGCCGGAGAGCGCCCTCGTCGCCGACGCCGTCTACATCCCGCTCGAGACGCCGCTCCTGGCCGCCGCCCGGGCGCGCGGCAACCGCTGCATCGACGGTCTCGGCATGCTGCTCCACCAGGGCCGGCCCGGGTTCGAGGCGTGGTTCGGGGTCCGGCCGGAGGTCGACGACGACCTGCGCGCCGTGATGCTCGAGGCGCTCGGCCGATGATCGTCCTCGGCCTGACCGGCGGCATCGGCATGGGCAAGTCCACCGCGGCGGCGATCTTCCGGAGCTTCGACGTACCGGTCCACGACGCGGACGCCGAGGTCCACCGGCTGTTCGCGCCCGGCGGCGCCGCGGTCGAGGAGGTCGACGCGGGCTTTCCGGGCTGCCTGGACGCGGCCGGCGGGATCGACCGCGGCAGGCTCGGAGCGGCGGTGCTGGGCGAGCCGGACGCGCTCCGCCGGCTGGAGGCGATCGTCCACCCGCTGGTGCGGGTGGCGGAACGTCGCTTTCTCGCCGTGTGGCGGGCGCGGCGGTGCGGGCTCGTCCTGCTCGAAATTCCGCTCCTGTTCGAGACCGGCGCCGACAAGCGCCTCGACGCGGTCGCCGTGGTCAGCGCGCCCGGCTTCGTGCAGGCGCAACGCGTGTTCCGGCGCGACGGCATGACGCCAGGGAAGCTCGAGGCGGTCCGGGCGCGTCAGATGCCCGATCCGGAGAAGCGGCGGCGGGCCGACTTCGTGATCCCGACCGGCCTCGGCCGGCGAACGACGGTGGATGCGATCGGCCGGATCGTCCGGTTGCTGCGCGGGGCCGCGGTCGGGCGGATCGAGGCATGCCATGCGTGAGATCGTGCTCGACACCGAGACCACCGGCCTCGAGCCGGAGGAGGGTCACCGGATCGTCGAGCTCGGCGCGATCGAGCTGATCAACCACGTGCCCTCGGGCCGGGTGTTCCACGCCTACGTCAACCCGGAGCGCGACATGCCGGAGGACGCGCTCCGCGTGCACGGCCTGACCAGCGCCTTCCTCCGTGAGCAGCCGGTGTTCGCCGAGGTCGCGGAGGGCTTTCTGGCGTTCCTCGATCAGGATCAGGCGGGAGCGCCCCAGCCGGCCCGCCTGGTCGCGCACAACGCGAGCTTCGACGTCGCGTTCATCAACATGGAGCTCGCCCGCCTCGGCCGCCCGCCACTCCCGGTCGACCGGGTGATCGACACGCTCCCGATCGCACGCCAGCGCTTTCCCGGCGCGCCGAACAGCCTGGACGCGCTCTGCCGGCGGTTCGAGGTCGACGCCTCGGCACGCACCAAGCACGGTGCGCTGCTCGATTCGGAGCTGCTCGCGGAGGTCTATCTCGGGCTCCTCGGCGGCCGCCAGCCGGGCCTCGAGCTGATCCAGGTCCGCGTCCGGCGGGTCGGCCAGATCGCCGAGCGGGTCCGCCGCGAGCCGCGGCCGCACGTCGCCAGCGCCGAGGAGCTGGCGGCGCACGCGGCCCTCCTCGAGCTGATCAAGGACCCGGTCTGGCGGCTCTGAGCCATCCGGGAGCCATCCGCGCAGCGGCCTCTGGCCTCGCCCCCCGGTCTCGGCTACAAGCCGGCCCAGCAGCATCGAGAGGACGGCATCATGGCGAAGATCAAGGTGCGGAACCCGATCGTCGAGATCGACGGGGACGAGATGACCCGGGTCATCTGGCAGATGATCAAGGACAAGCTGATCTTCCCCTACCTCGACCTCGAGACGCTGTATTTCGACCTCGGCATCGAGAAGCGCGACCAGACCGACGATCAGATCACCATCGACGCCGCCAACGCGATCAAGGAGCACAGCGTCGGGGTCAAGTGCGCGACCATCACGCCCGACGAGACCCGGGTCAAGGAGTTCGGCCTCAAGAAGATGTGGCGTTCGCCCAACGGCACGATCCGCAACATCCTCGGCGGCACGGTGTTCCGCGAGCCGATCATCTGCAGGAACGTCCCGCGCCTCGTCCCGGGCTGGACCGAGCCGATCATCATCGGCCGCCATGCCTTCGGCGACCAGTACCGCGCCACCGACTTCAAGGTGCCGGGCAAGGGCACTCTCAAGATGGTCTTTCAGCCGGAAGACGGCTCGGCGCCGCAGGAGTACGACATCTTCAAGTTCCCGGGCGCGGGCGTCGCCCTCGGCATGTACAACCTGGACGAATCGATCCGGGACTTCGCCCGCGCGTCGCTCAACTACGGCCTGATGCGCAACTGTCCGGTCTATCTTTCGACCAAGAACACCATTCTCAAGGTCTATGACGGTCGCTTCAAGGACATCTTCGAAGAGGTCTACGAGGCCGAGTTCAAGACCGAGTTCGAAAAGAAGAAGCTGACCTACGAGCACCGGCTGATCGACGACATGGTCGCGGCGGCGCTGAAGTGGTCGGGGAACTTCGTCTGGGCATGCAAGAACTACGACGGCGACGTGCAGTCCGACACCGTGGCGCAGGGCTTCGGCTCGCTCGGCCTGATGACCTCGGTGCTCATGACCGCCGACGGCCGGACGATCGAGGCGGAGGCGGCGCACGGCACCGTCACCCGCCACTTCCGGCAGTGGCAGCAGGGCAAGCAGACCTCGACCAACCCGATCGCCTCGATCTTCGCCTGGACCCGGGCGCTCGGCTTCCGGGGCAAGCTCGACCAGACGCCCGAGGTCGAGGAGTTCGCCCGGACCCTGGAGCGGGTGTGCGTCGAGACGGTCGAGGCCGGCGAGATGACCAAGGACCTGGCGCTCCTCATCGGACCGGAGCAGCCGTGGCTCACGACCGAGCAGTTTCTCGACGCCCTGGAGGCCCGGCTCAAGTCCGCGGTCGGCGCCTGATCCGCATCTGCCAGCCGAGCCGGGATGGTGTAGCTCTCGCGCCACAGTAGAGCGCTCAAGTCGACGTTTCCGCGCTCGCGCGACGGAACCGCTGGACAGCGTCCGCCAACCGCACTCAAATAGAGCTTTAGAGCCGCCGGCTAACCTCAGCCGTGCGCGCGTTTTCTCGGAGACGCCCGCATGCGGCACGGGCACGACGAGATGGCTGCCCTCGCCGACGCCCCGGCTGGCGGGGCGCGATCCGCCCGCGGCGGCCGGTCACAGGATGAAGCGGGACAGGTCGGCGCCCTCGAGCAGGTGGCCCACCCGGTCGCGCACGTAAGCGGGATCGATCACCACCGTCTCGCCGTGCCGGTCCGACGCGCCGAAGCTGATCTCCTCGACCAGCCGCTCCATGACGGTGTGGAGGCGCCGCGCCCCGATGTTCTCGACCTGCTCGTTGATGTCGGCGGCGAGCCGGGCGATCTCCTCGATCGCGTCGTCGGTGAAGTCGAGCGTCACCCCTTCGGTCGCGAGCAGGGCGACGTACTGCTTGATCAGGCTGGCCTCCGGCTCGACCAGGATGCGCGCGAGATCGGAGCGGGTCAGCGGGCTGAGCTCGACCCGGATCGGCAGCCGCCCCTGCAGCTCCGGCAGCAGGTCCGAGGGCTTGGAATTGTGGAACGCCCCGCTCGCGATGAACAGGATGTGGTCGGTCTTGATCACGCCGTGCTTGGTGGTGACGTTGGTGCCCTCGATCAGCGGCAGCAGGTCGCGCTGCACGCCTTCCCGCGACACGTCCGCGCCGCGGGCCCCCTCGCGGGCGCTGATCTTGTCGATCTCGTCGAGGAAGACGATGCCGTTCTCCTCGACCGCGGTGATCGCCTCGCGACGGACCTGCTCCTGGTCGAGCAGCTTGTCGGCCTCCTCCTCCATGAGGACGCCGTAGCTCTCCTCGACCGTCATCCGCTTGCGCTTGGTCTTCTCGCCGAACGCCTTGCCGAACACGTCGGAGAGGTTGAGCATGCCCATCTGCGCGCCGGGCATGCCCGGGATGTCGAAGGTCGGGAGCCCGCCGCCGCCGCGGTCCACCACCTCCAGCTCGATCTCCTTCGACGCGAGGGTGCCTTCGCGGAGGAGGCGGCGGAACTTGTCCCGCGTCTCCCGCCCGGCATTCGCGCCGACCAGGGCGTCCAGGACCCGCTCCTCGGCGTTGAGCTCGGCCTTGGCCGTGACCTCTTTGCGGAGCCGCTCGCGGGTCATGCTCAGGGCCACCTCGATCAGGTCGCGGACGATCGATTCCACGTCCCGGCCGACGTAGCCGACCTCGGTGAACTTGGTCGCCTCCACCTTGATGAAGGGGGCCTGGGCGAGGCGCGCGAGGCGGCGCGCGATCTCGGTCTTGCCGCAGCCGGTCGGCCCGATGGTCAGGATGTTCTTCGGCAGGACCTCTTCGCGCAGGCCCTCCTCCAGCTG
>DASUSF010000226.1:0-6462 GCA_036375275.1 Geminicoccaceae bacterium
CGAACCGCACGGCCCATGAGGGGGACAGGCATGACAAGGATCCTCGGCGGCTTCGTCCTGGCGCTCGGGCTCCTCGCCGGGCCCGCGGCGGCGCAGGACTTCCAGCCCGCGATCATCTTCGACATGGGCGGCAAGTTCGACAAGAGCTTCAACGAAGCCGCGTACCGCGGGGCCGAGCGGTTCAAGGAAGAGACCGGGATCGACTACCTCGAGTTCGAGGTCACCAACGAGTCCCAGCGCGACCAGGCGATCCGCCGGATGGCGCGGCGGGGCGCGACCATCGTCGTGACCGTCGGCTTCGCGTTCGCGACGCCCCTCGAGCAGATCGCGGCGGAGTTCCCCGAGACCAGGTTCACGATCATCGACGCCGTGGTCGAGGCCCCGAACGTCCAGTCGGTGGTGTTCAAGGAGCACGAGGGCTCGTTCCTGGTCGGCATGGCGGCGGCGCTGGCCTCGGAGACCGGCAAGGTCGGCTTCGTCGGCGGCATGGACATCCCGCTGATCCGGAACTTCGCGCACGGCTACGAGCAGGGCGTGAAGCACGTCGACCCGGACGCCGAGGTGCTGGTCAACATGACCGGCACCACGCCCGCCGCCTGGAACGATCCGGCCAAGGGCGCCGAGCTCGCGCGCAGCCAGTTCGACCGCGGCGCCGACGTGGTCTACGCCGCCGCCGGCGGGACCGGGCTCGGCGTGCTGCAGGCCGCGGCGGACTCCGGCAAGTACGCGATCGGCGTCGACAGCAACCAGAACTACCTGCACCCCGGCTCGGTCCTGACCTCGATGGTCAAGCGGGTCGACAACGCGGTCTACGACGCCTTCATGACCGCCAGGGAAGGGACCTGGGAAGCCGGCGTGAAGAACCTCGGCCTCGCCGAGGAGGGGGTCGGCTACGCCCTCGATGAGCACAACGAGGCGCTGATCACCGACGAGATGGAGCAGCAGCTCGAGGCCGCCCGCCAGAAGATCATCGACGGCGAGCTCGAAGTCGAGGACTACTACTCGACCCAGTAGCAGCCTCCAGAGCCAACCTCGATGAGACGCCTCCATCCCGAGCCGCGGCGGGAGTCTGCTCATCGAGACAGGATGGCTCTATTTCAGTGGATCGGAGCGGCTTCACCCGATCGGAGCCGCTTGCAGGCGGTTCCGTCAGATCGGGATCCGCTCTAGAGCAATTTCCGATGAGACAGAACCGCATCGAACCGCGACGTCCTTCCGCTCATCGGAAGCAAATTGCTCCATTTCAATGGTTCAGAGCGGCTTCACCCGATCGGAACCGATTGCAGGCGGTTCCGTCAGATCGGGATCCGCTCTAGAGGCCGTCGGACCGCAGCCGGAGCGGCCACCCGCCGTCGAGCTGGCGGGGATCGACAAGCGGTTCGGGCTAGTCCACGCCAACCGGGACATCCACCTGGCGATCGAGGCCGGGACGATCCACGGCATCGTCGGCGAGAACGGCGCCGGCAAGTCGACGCTCATGAACATCCTCTACGGCTTCTACCAGGCCGACCGGGGGATCATCCGGATCGAGGGTGAGGAGCGCCGGATCGAGGGGACGGACGACGCCATCGCCGCCGGCATCGGCATGGTCCACCAGCACTTCATGCTGGTCGAGCCGTTCACCGTGCTCGAGAACCTGCTGCTCGGCGCGGAGGGCGGAGCGGTGCTCACGGCGGGCGCCGCGCGCGCCCGCGACGAGATCGCGGCGCTGGAGCGCGACTACGGCCTCGAGGTCGATCTCGACGCCCGGGTCGCGGACCTGCCGGTCGGGATCCAGCAGCGGGTCGAGATCCTGAAGGCGCTGTTCCGCGGGGCGAGGGTCCTGATCCTGGACGAGCCGACCGGCGTGCTGACCCCGCAGGAGGCCGACCACCTGTTCCGGATCCTCAGGAACCTGAAGGCGCAGGGCCGGACCGTGGTCCTGATCACCCACAAGCTCCGCGAGATCATGGCCGTGACCGACACCGTCTCGGTGATGCGCCAGGGCCGGATGGTCGCGCACCGCCGCACCTCCGACACCTCGAGCGAGGAGCTCGCCGAGCTGATGGTCGGGCGCAAGGTCCTGCTCCGGGTCGAGAAGCGCCCGGCTGCGCCCGGCGCGCCGGTGCTCCTGGTCGAGGACCTCAGGGCACGTGACGCGGGCGGGGTCGAGCGGGTCAAGGGGGTGAGCTTCGAGGTCCGGGCCGGCGAGATCGTCGGCATCGCCGGCGTCGCAGGCAACGGCCAGTCCGAGCTCCTGGAGGCGCTCGCCGGCATCCGGCCCTTCGCGGGTCGGGTTTCCATCGCCGGCCATCCGCTCGATCCTGCCGGCGGCGGGCGCCCGGCGGGGCTCGGCCACGTGCCGGAGGACCGGGTCCGGATGGGGCTGGTGCGCGACTTCGAGGCCTGGGAGAACGCGATCCTCGGCTATCACGTGGCGCCGGCCTATGCCCGGGCCGGCGGCTTCCTGAACCGGCGCGGCATCGTCGCCACCTGCCGGAAGTGGATGCAGGGCTACGACATCCGCCCGCCCGCGCCGGAGCTGCGCACGGTCTCCTTCTCCGGCGGCAACCAGCAGAAGCTCGTCCTCGCCCGGGAGATGGAGCACGACCCGGTGCTGCTCCTGGTCGGCCAGCCGACCCGGGGGGTCGACATCGGCGCGATCGAGTTCATCCACAGGCGGCTGATCGCGATGCGCGATGCCGGTCGCGCGGTGCTCCTGGTCTCGGTCGAGCTCGACGAGATCATGTCGCTCGCCGACCGCATCCTGGTCATGTCGGGCGGCCGGCTCACCGGCGAGCTCGATGCCGCCGATGCCGACGAGCGCCGGATCGGCCTGCTCATGGCCGGGGTCACCCCCGAGAAGGCTCAGGCGGCGTGACCCTCCTCGGCCTCGCGCACCAGCCGGCGGGCGGCCTCGGCGAGCAGCTCGGACCGGGAGCTTCCGCGTTCGTCGGCGAGCGCGTCGAGCTTCTCGAGGTCGGCCGCGGACAACGTGATGTCGACCTGGCCCCCGCCGGCCAGCCGATCCGGCACGGTGACCGGAAACGGAATCGCCTCGGCATTCTCCGGATCGGCCATGACGACCTCGAGCCGGGAAGGATCAGGAATGGGGAGGTTCTCTTCCAGCATACCCTCGATGTGGAACTGAAGCGCCTCGGCAGCCATCGCACGCGCTTCCTCGAGCGTGCTCCCGGCCGTGATGCAGCCCGGGAAGTCGGGGAAATCGACTCCAAAGTCGCTATCCGGGTCCTTGCGCAGCAGCGCGATGTAGGTCGCCACGAGAACCTCCCAAGTCAGCTTCAGGCCAGGCTGCCGCTCGATGCTCTTGATGGTTCCGGGCGGTACATCCTTGCGAGGATGAGCGACCGTCACCCGGTGCGGGTGATCAGGGTGGCGGAACTGGTGGTGGCTTCCGCGTACCCGGACCAGGCGCCAGCCGGCGCGCTCCAGCGCTCGGATGATGGTCCGGCTGTCCATCGGCTCGATGATGTGGACGGGCTCAGAGGGCGTCAAGCCGCCGGCCTCGCCGGGCGTCGCCCCTGATGGCGGCGCGGGGGGAGCTGCCGGCCTGGGTCAGCCTCGGGCTCCTGCCGCTCATGAACCTCGCGGCCGCGTTCCTGGTCTCCGGGGTGATCGTCCTGGTCCTCGGCGAGAGCCCGCTGCGCGCCTTGGAGCTGCTCCTCTACGGCGCGTTCGGCTACGAGGAGGCGGCCGGCTACACCCTCTACTACACGACCAACTTCATCTTCACCGGCCTCGCCGTCGCGATCGCCTTCCACTGCGGCCTGTTCAACATCGGCGGCGAGGGCCAGGCGTACCTGGGCGGGCTCGGCGTCGGCCTGGTCGGGCTGTATCTCGGCGGCCTGCCGGCGCCGCTCGTCGTGCTGCTCGCGATCCTCGCCGCGGCCGCGTTCGGCGGCGTCTGGGGGTTCATCCCGGGCTGGCTGCAGGCGCGGCGCGGCAGCCACGTCGTGATCACGACCATCATGCTGAACTTCATCGCCGCCTCGCTGATGACGTATCTGATGGTCAACGTCCTGATCAGGCCGGGCCAGCAGAGCCCCGAGAGCGCGACCTTCCCCGAGAGCGCCTGGCTGCCGCGCCTGCACGAGGTGCTGGGCGCGCTCGGCATCGAGGTCGCCCGCTCGCCGCTCAACCTCTCGTTCGCCTTCGCGCTCCTCTGCTGCCTCCTGGTCTGGCTGTTCGTCTGGAAGACCCGGGCCGGCTATGCGCTCCGCGTGGTCGGGCAGAACGAGACGGCGGCGGTCTACGGCGGCATCTCGCCGGCCCGGCAGATCATGATCGCGATGACCGTGTCCGGCGCGCTCGCGGGCTTCGTCGCGCTCAACGAGCTCCTCGGCGCCCAGCACCGCCTGATCCTCGGCTTCACCGGCGGCTACGGCTTCGTCGGCATCGCGGTGGCGCTGATGGGGCGCAACCATCCCCTCGGGATCGTGCTCGCGGCGCTGCTGTTCGGCGCCCTCTACCAGGGCGGCTCCGAGCTCAGCTTCGACATGCCGACCGTCAGCCGCGACATGGTGGTGGTGATCCAGGGCCTCGTGATCCTGTTCGCGGGCGCGCTCGAGCACATGTTCCGCCCGCCCCTCGAAGCCCTGTTCGCCCGGGCGAGGCCGGCCGGCGCGGTCGCCTGAGCCCATGGACCAGGTCTTCCTCCAGACCCTGCTGCTGAGCGATTCGACCATCCGGCTCGCAACGCCCCTGGTGCTGGCCGCGCTCGCCGGGCTGTTCGCGGAGCGCTCCGGGGTGGTCGACATCGGCCTCGAGGGCAAGATGCTGGGCGCCGCCTTCGCCGCCGCCTCGGCCGCCGCGGTCACCGGGTCGGCCTGGCTCGGCCTCCTCACCGGAATGGCGTTCTCGGTCTTCCTCGCCATGGTCCACGGCTTCGCCTGCATCACCCACCGCGGCAACCAGGTGGTCTCGGGCATGGCCCTGAACATCATGGTCGCGGGCCTCGGCCCGACGCTCGCCGAGGCCTGGTTCGCGCAGGGGGGAAGGACCCCGCTGCTCGGCGAGAGCGCGCGCTTCATGCCGATCGAGCTGCCGCTCGCGGGGACGCTCCGCGGCGTGCCGGTCCTCGGGCCGCTCTACGCCGAGGTGATCTCCGGCCACAACATCCTGGTCTACCTCGCCGCCCTCGCCGTGCCGGTGGTCGCCTGGGTGGTCTACCGCACCCGCTTCGGCCTCCGGCTCCGCGCGGTCGGCGAGAACCCGAGCGCGGTCGACACCGCCGGCATCGGGGTCGCGCTGATGCGCTACCAGGCGCTGCTCGTCACGGGCGCGCTCTGCGGGGTCGCCGGCGCCTACCTGTCGATCGCGCACAACGCGTCCTTCATCCGCGACATGACCGCGGGCAAGGGCTATCTCGCGCTCGCCGCG
Source organism: Geminicoccaceae bacterium (assembly GCA_036375275.1). Taxonomy (GTDB): domain Bacteria; phylum Pseudomonadota; class Alphaproteobacteria; order Geminicoccales; family Geminicoccaceae; genus DASUSF01. The sequence continues at coordinate 5,380 of DASUSF010000226.1, forward strand.
CTGATCTTCGGCAAGTGGCGGCCGGTCCCGGCGCTCATGGCCTGCCTGCTGTTCGCCTTCGCCGACGCCGTGCAGATCCGGCTCCAGGGGGTGCCGCTGCCGCTGATCGGCGAGGTCCCGACCCAGGCGATCCAGGCGCTGCCCTACATCCTGACCGTGCTCCTGCTCGCGGGGTTCGTCGGCCGCGCGGTCGCCCCCAAGGCGATCGGCACGCCCTACGTCAAGGAGCGGTAGGTCGCGCCGGCATGCCGATCCTCCCGAATGCCGCGCGTGCCGTGATCGACGAGCGCAAGATCAGGGACTACCTCCTCGATCCGTCGCATCCGCTCGGTCGACACAAGGCTCGCGTGTTCGAGTCGGCTCTCGGCTACCGCCAGGCGGACTTCCACGATTTGATCGATCAGATCCGCCAAGGTATCCTGCATAGCGAGTCGGAGGCGACGGATCCCGTCCCGCACGGCGACCGCTTCCGGGTCGACGTGCCGATTGCGGGTCCGGGGGGCGGGTCGTCGTGCGCACCCTCTGGATCATCAGGAAGAACGAGGATGTCCCAAGGCTCACTTCGGCCTATCCGATCAAGTAGGCAGCGTGACCGCAAGACGGAGAGGTTCGCGCTCCTGCAGGTCGTCTACCTGCGGGAGGCACGTTCAGACCTCGGGCTGGCAAGGGGAGAGTGCGGCACGATCGTCGAGATTCTGGCCGAACCATATCCCGCCTACCTGGTCGAGTTCATCGACGACGCCGGGGTGACCAGGCTGGAGGCCGCGCTGGCTCCGGAGGAGTTGAGCGCGAGTCCTCCGCTCTGACACTCGGACATTCCACGTCAGGCAGGGCTCGCGGGTCATGCTTTCCGAGCGGGACGGCCGCGCTGGTCTTCGGCAAATGGAGGCCGATCCCGACGCTCACGACCTGTCTGCCGTCGCCTTCGCCAACGCCGTGCAGATCCGGCTCCAGGCGGGGAAGTCGGCCGCGCGGTCGCGCCAAAGGCGATCGCCACGCCCTACGTCAAGGAGCGGTAGTCAACCGCAGGTGGTCTGCTAGAGCGTTTTCATCTTAGGTGGAACCATTGAGATAGCCTGAGTG
>DASUSF010000227.1:0-3398 GCA_036375275.1 Geminicoccaceae bacterium
GCGGAGCTCGCGCCGGACATCCAGTGGGTCGAGTCCTACGTCGCCGACAACAAGACCTTCTGCATCTACCTCGCGACCGACGAGGACGTGATCAGGAAGCACAGCGAGATCAGCGGCTTCCCGGCGAACAAGATCACCGAGGTGCGGCGCACCATCGATCCGACCACCGCGGGCGCCTGAGCCGCGGCGGTGCTGGACGAGGGGCACCTCGCCCTTCAGGGCGCCGCGCGGCGGTTCGCGGACGGGGTCGTCCGGCCGGCCGCGGGAGACCTCGACCGCGAGGAGCGCTTCCCGGCCGAGATCTACGACCGGATGGCGGGGCTCGGCCTGTTCGGGATCACGATCCCGGAGGCGGACGGCGGCCTCGGCTCGGATGCGCTCGCCTACGCCCTGATCATGGAGGAGCTGGCCCGCGGGTACGCGTCGGTCGCGGACCAGTGCGGCCTGGTCGAGCTGGTCGGGACGCTGCTCGCAGAGCACGGCAGCGCGGCGCAGAAGGAGCGCTACCTCCGCCCGCTGCTCCGCGCCGAGCGCCGCTGCGCCTATGCGCTGACCGAGCCGGAGGCCGGCTCCGACCTCGCCTCGCTCCACTCCACGGCGCGCCCCGATGGCGACGGCTGGCGCCTGACCGGCCAGAAGATCTGGATCCACAACGCGCCGGTCGCCGATTTCGCCGTGGTTCTGGCGCGGACGGATCCGGCCGCCGGGCACCGTGGCATGAGCGTCTTCCTGGTCGATCTCGACCGCCCGGGGGTCGAGGCCGGCGCCCCTGAACCCAAGATGGGCCAGCGCGCCTCCAAGGTCGGCGCCCTCGGCTTCGAGGACGTGGCGCTGCCGGCGGACGCCCGGCTCGGGCCGGAGGGGCGGGGATTCCACATGATGATGAGCGTGCTCGACAAGGGCCGGATCGGGATCGCGGCGCTGGCCGTGGGGATCGCCCAGGCCGGGCTGGAGGCGGCGCTCGACCATGCGCGCACGCGCCGCCAGTTCGGCCAGCCGATCGCGGCCTTCCAGGGCCTCGGCTGGCTGCTCGCGGACATGGCGACCGACATCCAGGCGGCCCGGCTTCTGGTGCAAGACGCGGCGCGGACCCTCCTCGCCGGCGGCCGGGCGACGTGCGAGGCGGCGATGGCCAAGCGGTTCGCGAGCGACGTCGCGGTCGCCCGCACGTCGGACGCGGTCCAGGTGTTCGGCGGCAGCGGCTACATCCGGGGGTTCGAGGTGGAGCGCCTCTACCGGGACGCCAAGATCACCCAGATCTACGAAGGCACCAACCAGATCCAACGAACGATCATCGCGCGGGAGCTGCTCCGGTCATGACCGACGCCAACGTCTCACCCGCCGCCTTCGTCACCGGCGCCGGCCGCGGGATCGGCCGCGCCATCGCGCTCGCGCTCGCGGACGCCGGCTTCGATGTCGTGGTCAACGACCGGGAGCGATCCGCCGAGGCCGAGGCCACCCTCGAGGGCATCGGGGCGCGCGGCCGGCGGAGCGCCTTCCTGGGCGCCGACGTCGGGGACCTCGACGGCCAGGACCGGCTGCTGGAGCGGGCCTGGGACGCGTTCGGCCGGATGGACTGCGTGGTCAACAACGCCGGCGTCGCGGCGTTCGCCCGGGGCGATCTCCTGGATGTCACGGTCGAGAGCTACGACCACTGCCAGCGGGTCAACGCGCGCGCCCTGTTCTTCATGACCCAGAAGGCGGCGCGCCGGATGCTCGTGGAGCCCGACCGCGGCCACCCCCGCACGATCGTCAACGTGTCCTCGGTCAACGCGACCGTGCCCTCGATCCTCCGCGGCGACTACTGCGTCTCCAAGGCCGCGGCGTCGATGGCGACCCAGCTGTTCGCCGAGCGGCTCGCCCCGCACGGCATCCAGGTGTTCGAGGTCCGGCCGGGGATCATCCGGACCGACATGACCGCGCCGGCGCGGGCCTACTACGACGAGAAGCTCAAGGCCGGCCTGACCCCGATCCCGCGCTGGGGCGAGCCCGAGGACATCGGCCGGGCGGTGGCGAGCGCGGCGACCGGCGGGCTGCCGTTCACGGTCGGCCAGGTGCTCGCGATCGACGGCGGCCTCGCGCGCCGCATGTTCTGAGCCCTGATGCCGGAAGGCCCGGGCATCAACCCGACCATCATCGCCGCCGTCTGCGGCCTCCTCGGAGCGATCGCCGGCGCCGGGGTGACAGGCTACTTCAATCAAAGCGCTCAACTGTCTGTGGAGAGGGCGAAGTTCGAGGCCGACCTGATCCTCCAGGCGATCGACACCGAAGACCAGGCGACCGCGATCAAGACGCTCAAGTTCTTTGCCGACGCCGGCCTCATCCCGAGCTACGAGGAGAAGATCCGCACGCTCGCGGAGGACGACGAGGGCGCGGCCGTGCCGACGCTCCGGACGTCTCCCGCCGCGTACCGCTCGCTCCTCGAGCTGCCATCCGACAGCGAGGCGGCGAAGGTCGGCCGCTCGGTCGGGCTGTTCGTGGCCGAGGGCTACGGCAGGTGCACGGCCTTCCTGGCCGAGGGGCACGGGGTGATCGTGCCCCGGTACTGCCTGCCCGACGCTGCGGAGCCTGACGGGCTCATCTTCAGGCTTGGCTTCGACGCGCCCGACGCGGCGGTCGAGGAGCTGCCGATCGCCGGCATCGAGCAGCTGGACGCCGCGGGCCTCGCGGTGCTCTCCCTTCAGCCGGATGCAGCCCGCCGGCTGAGCGCGCTGCCGCTCCGCGGGCGCGAGCCCGTTCCGGGCGAAGCCGTCTTCATGGTGCATCATCCGCGCGGCGGGCCGAAACAGCTGAGCGACGACTGCCATGTGGATCCCGAGCGCCCGATCTCGCGGTCCGTGTTTCCGGGTGCCGGAGCGGGGGAGCGGCCGATGCTCCTCTACACCTGCAGGTCGGAGGGCGGCAGCGCCGGCGCCCCGGTCGTCGCGGCGAGCGACGGGGCCGTGCTCGGCATCCATGTCGCCGGCACGCCGGACGGGTTCGAGCGCTACGCCGTCCCGGTGGCGGACTTCCTGGCAGGGCGAAGCGGATCGCGTTGAGCCGGGCGGATGATCCGGCAGGGAAGCCGGAGCGTCCCCTACCGCTTGACCCAGCGGGGGGCGGGCGGCGTCCGGGGCTGGCTGTCGGCGAGCCGGGCGTACAGCGCCTCGCCTTCCGCCGTCGGCACGAAGATCGCGCCCGGGCCGTCGTGCCAGCCGCGCTCGCGGATCAGGCCGGCCGCCTTGAGCTCCTGGACCGCCCGGGGAGCGTGGTAGTCCCGGTCGAGGATCGCGCCCGAGGTGCCGCGCACCGGCTTCGGCAGCGCGCACAGGCGCCCCAGGATCTGGAAGTGAATGCTGTCCCGCTCGATCGTCATGCGGCGCATCTTGAGCAGAGACGTACCGCGGGCGAAAGTGTAA
>DASUSF010000228.1:0-17449 GCA_036375275.1 Geminicoccaceae bacterium
CCGGGCCTCCAGTATGAACGGCGCGCCGGACCGGTCGGTCTGGCCGAGCCGCTCGGCATCGAGGCGCACCGCGGCGCCATCCGCGACCGGCGTCGCCCGGGCGATCAGCACGTCGTCGGCGCCATAGCGCGCGGCGAGGGCGAGCATCGCGTCGCGATCGCCGCCGGTCACCTGCTCGGGGCCGAGCTGGGTGATGTCCTCGAGATCGCCGAGCGGCAGGGTCAGCCGGAGCAGCCCGTTCGGGTCGAGGGTCTCGGCCCAGGCCTCCCACCAAGGGTTGTCCTCCGGCCATAGCCGCGGCGTCCCCTCGCCCGTCACGTAGAGCGGCAGCACCAGGACCGGCGCCGATGCGGTCTCGGTGAAGCTCAGGCCCTGGGCGCGCAGCAGGTCCTTCACCGCGGTGGGATCGTAGGTCACGGTGAGCGAGGCGAGATAGCGGGTGCCGCTCAGCTCCTCTTCCTCGATCGAGAAGTTCTGGACGTAGGGATCGACCGGCACGCCGGCGAGGGAGGGCAGCCGGTCGTGCTCCTCGGTCGGCGTGAGGCGGCGGAGCAGCCGGGCAAGGCCTTCGCGCTGGCCTTCGGCGAGGGCGGTGGTGCGCGCCGCGACGGCGTCGCCCGCGGTCGCATCGACCGCGATGTCGGTGACGGTGTAGGTCGCCGCGTCCTGCGCCGGCAGCGGCCGGGGAAGCAGCACCAGCAGCCCGATCAGACACGTCCAAAGCGCGCTGCGGCCGCGGCCCAAGTCAACCATTGCATTGCCGTCCGGATTGCCTAAGGTCGGCTCGGGCTTCGCCCGCACCCTGCCCGAGCGCAACTTGCCAAGCCTCAACCCATGAGACAAGACATGGTCAATGCGCCGTCCTATCACCAGGCCGGCGTCGACATCGATGCGGGCCAGGCCCTGGTGCGGGCGATCTCGCCGCTGGTCAGGAAGACCGCGCGGCCCGGCGCCGACCCCGACCTCGGCGGCTTCGGCGGCCTGTTCGACCTCAAGGAGGCCGGCTACCGGGATCCCCTTCTGGTCGCGACCAGCGACGGCGTCGGGACCAAGCTGCAGCTGATCGCGCGGAGCGGCCGGCACGAGGTGGCGGGCGTCGATCTGGTGGCGATGTGCGTCAACGACCTCGTCGTCCAGGGCGCGGAGCCGCTGTTCTTCCTCGACTATCTGGCGACGCCGAAGCTCGATCCGGCGGTCGCGAGCGCCCTGGTCCAGGGCATGGCGGAAGCCTGCCGCGAGGCCGGTTGCGCCCTGATCGGCGGTGAGAGCGCGGAGATGCCGGGCCACTACCGGCGGGGCGACTACGACCTCGCGGGCTTCGCCGTCGGCGCGGTCGAGCGGGACAAGCTGCTGCCGCGGAGCGACGTCGGGGTCGGCGATGTGGTCCTCGGCCTCGCCTCCAGCGGCGTCCACGCCAACGGCTTCTCGCTGATCCGCCAGGTGATGCGCAACCAGGCCCTGTTCCTGACCGATCCCGCGCCCTTCGCGCCCGAGCAGACGCTCGCCGAAGCCCTGCTGGTGCCGACCCGGATCTACGTCCGGAGCCTGCTCGGCCTGTTCGAGCACGACGTCGTCAAAGGGATCGCCCACATCACCGGCGGCGGCCTGCTCGACAACCTGCCGCGGGTGCTGCCGGACGGGGTGGTGGCGCGGATCGATGCTGGCGCCTGGCAGGCGCCGGCGATCTTCCTCTGGCTCTACGAGGCCGGGCGGATCGCCGCCGACGAGATGCTCCGGGTGTTCAACTGCGGCATCGGCATGGCGCTCGTGGTGCGCGCGGCCTACGCCGACGCGGTGGTCGAGTTCCTCACCGAGAAGGGCGAGACGGTCTATCGGCTGGGCGAGCTGGTCGCGGGCGACGGCCCGCCGAGCGTCCGGGTCGACGGCATGGATGGGTGACCGGCGGCGGCGCGTCGCGGTCCTGATCTCCGGCCGCGGCAGCAACCTCGGAGCGCTGCTCGAGGCGACACGGCGGCCCGCCGCGGCGGCGGAGATCGTCGAGGTGATCAGCGACCGCCCGGATGCCGCGGGGCTGGACCGGGCGCGCGGCGCGGGACTGCCGGCGGTGGTGGTCGCGCGATCCGCCCATCCGGACCGCGGTTCCTTCGAGCAGGCGCTCCAGGACAGCCTGGACGCCCGTGGCACGGAGCTGATCTGCCTCGCGGGCTTCATGCGGATCCTGAGCCCGGCGTTCGTCGCCCGCTGGCGGGACCGGATCCTCAACGTGCATCCGTCCCTGCTGCCGGCGTTCCGCGGGCTCGACACGCACCGGCGCGCGCTCGAGGCCGGCGTCCGGCTGCACGGCTGCACCGTCCACCTGGTGCGCGCCGAGGTCGACGCGGGGCCGATCCTGGTCCAGGGCGCGGTCCCGGTGCTCCCGGGCGACGATCCGGCGACGCTCGCGGCGCGGGTGCTCGAGGTCGAGCACCGGTGCTATCCGCTGGCCCTCGAGCTGATGGCGGCGGGACGGGTGCGGGTCGAGGGCGAGCGGGCGCTGATCGACGCGCCCGCGCCAGACGGGCGGCCCCTGATCAATCCGCCCGCCTGATCCCCGGCCTCACCCGGTGATGTCGGTCCGGGCGAAGAAGAAGGCGATCTCCTGGGCCGCGTTCTCCGGGCTGTCGGAGCCGTGCACCGAGTTCGCCTCGACCGATTCCGCGAAGTCCTTCCGGATCGTCCCCGGATCGGCCTTGGCCGGGTCGGTCGCCCCCATGATCTCGCGGTTGCGGGCGACCGCGTCCTCACCCTCGAGCACCTGCACCACCACCGGCCCCGAGGTCATGAAGTCGCAGAGCGAGCGGTAGAACGGACGCTCCCTGTGCACCTCGTAGAACGCCTCGGCCTGGTCCCGGGTCAGCCGGATCCGGCGCTGGGCGACGATCCTGAGCCCCGCCCGCTCGAACCGGGCGTTGATCTCGCCGGTCTGGTTCCGCCGGGTCGCGTCGGGCTTGATGATCGAGAGGGTGCGCTCAGTGGCCATGCCGCGTTCCAAGGGAGTTGCTCCGGGACGCCGCCTTATAGCGGCGCGGCCGCGGCGGCGAAAGCGTCACTCCGTCGCCATCGCGCGCTGCCAGCCGCGCTCCCCCTGCTGCCAGTAGACCAGCTTCAGGCCGCGCTCCCGCCAGCGTTTCCAGACCTCCCGGGCCGCCCGGACGGCCTCCGGGTCACGGCCGTCGAACAGGTACAGGCAGCGCGCGAAAGGCGGCGCCGGATCGGCCTCGGCGCCATCGACCAGGACCAGGACGTCGGCCCCGTTCGGCCGCTCCTCGCCCATCGTCAGGTAGACCGGCTGCAGCTCCGCATCCCCGTCCGCAGCACTGCCGTGCGGCAGGAAGCTCGCGGGGTCGAAGGTCCAGAGCGCCCGGTTGAGCGCCTCGACCCGCTCGTTCGACGACGCGCGGACGATCGCGCGCCGCTCAGCGTCCAGAATCCTGAGGAGCAGCCGGCCGAGGGCCGGCTCGAGCGGGGTGCGGGTCAGATGATAGAAGCCGCCCTCGATCGGCGCTGGACCCGCCTCCGGGGCCGCCGCCTCATCCATGGTGCTCGCGCAGCCAGCGGTCGAGCAGCCGGACCCCGAAGCCGGTCGCGCCCTTCTGGGCGAGCGGCAGGTCGCGCTTGGAGAAGGTGACGCCGGCGATGTCGAGGTGCGCCCAGGGCACCTCGCCCACGAACCGCTTGAGGAAGATCGCGCCCGCGGTCGCGCCGGCTTCCCGCGACCGCCCGACGTTCTTGATGTCGGCGATGTCGGACTTGATGTGCTCGGCGTACGGCTCGCCGAGCGGCATCCGCCAGAGCTTCTCGCCGGTCGCCTCGCCCGCCGCCTGCAGTCGAGCGCCGAGCTCGTCGTCGTCGGTGAACAGCCCCGCCTGCTCGTGACCGAGGGCGATGATGATCGCGCCGGTGAGCGTGGCGAGGTCGACCATCGCCTTCGGCTTGAAGCGGTCGGCCGTGTAATGGAGCAGGTCGGCGAGCACCAGCCGCCCCTCCGCATCGGTGTTGACCACCTCGACGGTGATCCCGGACATCGTCCGGACCACGTCGCCCGGCCGCTGCGCGCTGCCGCTCGGCATGTTCTCGACCAGGCCGAGCACGCCCACGACGTTGGCCTTGGCCTGCCGCCCGGCGATCGCCTTCATCGCCCCGAACACGGCGGCGGCGCCGCCCATGTCCCACTTCATGTCCTCCATGCCGCCAGGCGGCTTGAGCGACAGGCCGCCGCTGTCGAAGCACACGCCCTTGCCGACCAGCGCCACCGGGGCTTCGCCGTCGGCACCGCCGCTCCAGCGCATCACCGCGACGAACGGCTCGCGCACGCTGCCCTGGCTGACCCCGAGGAGCGCGTTCATGCCGAGCTCCTGGAGCCGGGGCCGGCCGAGGATCTCGACCTCGAGCCCGACCTCGGCGCCGAGCGCGCGGCAGGCCTCGGCAAAGGCCTCCGGGCCGAGCACGTTCGCCGGCTCGCTGACCAGGTCGCGGGCGTGCCGGACCCCCTCGAGCACCGCCGCCTCGGGCCGGTACAGGTCGGCCGCGTCGGCGTGATCCTCGAGCAGGAGGGTGAGCGCCTCGAGCTCGGTCGCGTCGTTGTCCTCGGGCTTGGTCCGGTAGCGCATGAAACGGTAGCCGCGCAGCGCGGCGCCCGTCGCGAGGGCCACCGCGACCGCGCTCACCGGGAGTGACAGGCCGCCGATCGGATCGACCAGGACCGCGGCGCGCTCAAGCCCCAGCCCGCGCAGCCGCACCGCGATCGCGCCGCCCACCGCCTCGAGGTCGGCAACCTTGACCTCGTCCGCCTTGCCCAGACCCGCGATCAGCAGCCGCTCGGGGCCGGTGCCTTCCGGCGCCACCAGCTCGAGCATCGACTTCCGCTTGAACCGGTCGCCGGCGAGCGCCAGCGCACGGCGGATCAGCCCGCCGGTCTGCCGGTCGAGGGCCTCCGTCTCCGGCCCCAGCGCGTTGCCCGCGGCGGCCAGGACGACGAGCGTGCCGCCGTCCGGCAGCGTCGGGGCAGCGAACTCGATCTGCATCCGAGGACCTCCGGAACCTTGCTAGGGAAGGTGATCAGCCGACCGGCGCCGCCCGCCGCCCGAGGCCGGCGTCGCACGCCGCACGAGGGAGGTGGTCTGCCGCTCAGGGAGCGCTATAGTTGCCGCCCATGAAGCTGTATCTCCGCTACCTCCTGCGGCAGCTCGCCCTGCCCGCGCTGGTCGCGACGCTCGCTTTTTCCGGCGCGGTCTGGTTGTCCCAATCCCTGCGCTTCGTGGATTTGATTGTCAACAAAGGGCTCCCGGTCACGACCTTCCTCTACCTGACCGCGCTGCTGTTCCCCTCGCTGCTCCTGATCATCCTGCCGGTCGCGCTGTTCGCGGCGGTGCTGTTCGTCTATCACCGCCTGACCCAGGAGAGCGAGCTCACGGTGATGAAGGCGGTCGGCCTGAGCAACCTGCAGCTGGCCGGGCCCGCGGTCCTGCTGGCCTCGGCGGTCTCGCTGTTCTGCTACACGGTCAGCCTCTACCTCATGCCCCTCGCCTTCAGCAGCTTCCGCGACCTGCAGTACGAGATCCAGCGCGACTTCTCGCACCTCCTGTTGCAGCCCGGGGTGTTCAACACGCCGCTCAAGGACGTCACCGTCTACATCCGCGAGCACCGGCGCGATGGCACGCTTGCCGGCATCCTGGTCCACGACGAGCGCCAGCGACGCCAGCCGGAGACGATGATGGCCGAGCAGGGCTTCCTGGTGCAGGGCGAGGCGGGCCCGTTGTTCGTGCTCGAGAACGGCAACCGCCAGGAGCTCGATCTCGACAGCGACCCCGAGCGCCCGGAGCTCCGGATCCTCCACTTCGACCGCTACACCCTCGACCTCGCCGCCGCGGCCAGCCCGCCCGACGACCGCTCCAGGAAGCCGAAGGAGCTGTTTCTGGGCCAGCTGTTCAATCCGGGCGACGAGCTCAGCGAGCAGACCCGCCGCGAGTACCTGGTCGAGGCGCACGAGCGCCTGACCTGGCCGCTCAACGCGCTGGTCTTCGCGCTGATCGGGCTCGCGGCCCTGCTCGCCCGGGGGTTCGACCGCCGCGGTCAGTGGAAGCGGACGGTCGGTGCGGTGGTCGCAGTGGTGGTGGTCCAGGCGCTCAGCATGGCGGCCGGCGGCCTCGCCGAGACGTCGCTCCGGTTCGTGCCGCTGATGTACCTCGTGCCGCTCGTGCCCGCGCTCGGCGCGCTGCTGATGATCCGGAGCGGGTCCTGGCTCGGATTCCGGGCGGTGACCCGGCCCGCGCCGGCGGCCGGTTGAGGGAGGAGCCGGCGGATGGCGACCGTGCTCGGCACCGCGCGGCTCGGGCGCCAGCGGCGGGTCGGCCTGTCGCTGACCTTGTCCTGCTACATCGGGCGTCAGGTCCTCCTCGGCATCCTCACCGTCCTGCTGGCGCTCGGCCTGGTCGCGCTGGTCATCGACATCGTCGAGCACCTGCGCCGGGCCAGCGACAAGGAGGGCGCGACCTTCGGGCTGGTGCTGCTGCTGGCGCTACTGCACCAGCCCTTCCTCCTGCAGAAGCTGATGCCGTTCGCGACCCTGTTCGGCTCGATGTACGGCTTCCAGCGCCTGACCCGGACGCAGGAGCTGGTCGCGGCGCGTGCGGTCGGCGTCTCGGTGTGGCAGTTCCTGCTGCCGGCGCTGCTGGTCGCGGCGGGACTCGGGGTGATCACGGTGCTGGCCTTCAACCCGCTCGGCTCGGCCATGGTCGCGCGCTACGAGAAGCTCGAAGCGACCGTTCTCTCGTCCCGCGCGAGCCTGGTCCAGGTCTCCGCCGGCGGCCTCTGGCTGCGTCAGGAGCAGGACGGCCGGGAGCTCCTGATCCACGCCCGGCAGATGACCCGGCAGCCGCCGGTCCTTGAGCGGGTCGTCGTCTTTATCTACGAAGACGGGGTCCGCTTCACCGGGCGCATCGACGCGCCGAGCGCACGGCTCGAACCCGGCCGCTGGGTGCTCGAGCGCCCGCTGATCTCGGGCATCGACGGCGACCGGGCCCTCGAGGAGAGCTTCGTCATTCCGACCGACCTCACGCCCGACCGCATCCAGGAGAGCTTCGCAGCGCCCGAGACGATGTCCTTCTGGGCCCTGCCCGGCTTCATCGATTCGCTGGAGGCGGTCGGCTTCTCGGCGCGCGAGCACCGGCTCTACTGGCACGGGCTGCTCGCGCTGCCGCTGCTGCTCTCCGCGATGCTCCTGATCGGCACCACCTTCTCGCTCCGGCTGACCCGGCGCGGCGGCACGGGCCTGCTGGTGGTCGGCGGCGTGCTCGCGGGCTTCCTGTTCTACATCATGTCGGACGTCGTCTTCGCGGTCGGCCTGTCGGGCCGGCTGCCGGTGATCCTCGCCGCCTGGACCCCGGCCGGCGTCGCGATCCTGCTCGGCGTCACGACCCTCCTGCATCTCGAAGACGGATGACCGGCCGCCTCGTGCGCTGCCTGCTGGCCGGGATCCTGCTCCTGGGCTGGCTCTGGCCGGCGGGCCCGGCCCGGGCGCTGGACTTCGGCGCCGGCCCGGTGCTGCTGATCGCCGACCGCGTCATCTACGACGAGAGCGCCGGCGTGGTCCGCGCCGAGGGCAACGTCGAGGTGACGCGCGGCCCGCGGCGCCTGCTCGCCGACATGATCCGCTACGAGGAAGCCGCGGACCTGATGGTCGCGGAAGGCGGCGTGGTCCTGCTCGAGCCGACCGGCGAGGCCCTGTTCGCCGACCGGGTGCGGCTCAGCGGCGACCTCCTGAACGGCGTGGTCGAGCAGCTCCGCGGCCGGCTGGTCGACAACTCGCTGTTCGCCGCGAGCCGCGGCCAGCGGATCCAGGGCACCCGGATCGAGATGGACCAGGCGACCTACACGCCCTGCGAGGTGTGCGAGGAAAGCGCGTTCGATCCGCTCTGGCAGCTCCGGGCGGAGCGCATCCAGCACGACCAGGAGAGCCAGACCGTCCGCTACAAGAACGCGCGCTTCGAGCTGTTCGGGGTGCCGGTCCTCTACACGCCCTACTTCTCGCACCCCGATCCCACCATCGAGCGCAAGTCGGGCTTCCTCGCGCCGAGCGTCGGCAGCGACAGCGAGCTCGGGTTCACCCTCGAGACCCCCTACTACTTCGCGCTCGCGCCAAACTACGATTTCACCTTCTCGCCGATCGTCACCAGCGAGGAGGGGGTGGTCCTGACCGGCGAGTACCGGCACCTGCTCGAGGAGGGCGAGTTCAACCTCGCCGGCAGCGTCACCTACGCGACGGAGGCGGTGGACAACGCGCGGGACACGCCGGAGGGCGACGAGCTGCGCGGCCACGTCGAGGGCGAGGGGCAGTTCCGCCTCGCCGAGCGCTGGCAGTGGGGGTACGACCTCGCCGTCGCCTCCGACGACACCTACCTGCAGCGCTACGACTTCAGCAACAAGAGCATCCTCAACAACCGCGTGTACGCCGAGCGGATCTGGGAGCGCAACTACCTCGCGATCAACGGCTACGGCTTCCAGGGCCTCCGGCAGAGCGACGATCAGGGTCTGATCCCGATCGTCCTGCCGCTCGCCGAGGCCGAGCTGATGAGCGAGCCGTGGCACTGGGGCTCGCGCCTCACCCTCGACGCGAGCGTCCTCGCCCTGACCCGGACCGAAGGCCTCGACACCCGTCGCGCCTCGCTCACCGGCGGGATCGAGAAGCCCTGGCTCGGCCCGATCGGCGACCGGCACCGGCTCCGGGCGGAGGTCCGGGGCGACGCCTACTCGACCGACGGCAACCCGAGGACCCTGCGCGAGGACGGCACCAACAGCGAGACCCGGGCGATCCCGCGGCTCAGCTACGACTGGAGCTGGCCCCTGATCGGCGACACCTTCGGGCTGACCCCGCTGATCGAGCCGGTGGTCAACGCCTCGATCGCGCCCGAGGGGGTCAACAACGAGGACATCCCGAACGAGGACAGCCGCGATCTCGAGTTCGACGACAGCAACCTGTTCGAGCCCAACCGCTTCCCCGGACTCGACCGGGTCGAGGACGGCGGCCACGTCAGCTACGGCATGCGCTTCGGCCTGTACGGCGAGGACGGCGAATGGCTGAACGCGCTGTTCGGGCAGAGCTACCGCTTCCTCGGCGACGGCGACGTCTTCAGCCCCGAGACCGGGCTCGACAGCGATCAGTCGGACTACGTCGGCCGGGTCGACATGTACCCCGACCCATGGTTGAATATCCGCTACCGTTTCCGCCTCGACAAGAACAGCCTCGATCTCCTGCGCAACGAGGTCACGGCGTTCTTCGGGCCACCGCAGCTGCGCGTCGATGTCAACTACCTGTCGCTGGAAGAGGATCCGGAGGCCGAGGATTTCCGCGAGCGCGAGGAGGTCACCGCCGGGCTCCTGGTGCGGCCGACCAGCCGGCTCAGCGTGCGCTTCCAGACCCGCCGGAACCTCGAGCAGAGCCGGACCATCGCGCACAACGTCGGCCTGGTCTACCGCAACCCCTGCCTGCTGCTGGTGGCCGCGCTGGAGGAGCGCTTCACGCGCAACCGCGACGCCGGCGGCGGCACCACCTTCACGATGCGGGTGACGTTCCAGAATCTCGGCGAGCTGGTCGCCGACAGCGGGCTCTTCGGCCTATGAGCATGGTCCTGCGATCCCTGATCCTGACCCTCGTGCTGATCGCCGGGATGGAGGGGACGGCAGTTGCCCAGCAGGCGGCGCGAGCCCTGGCGGCGCAACGGATCGTCGCGGTCGTCAACGACGACGTGGTGAGCCTGCGCGACCTCGAGGAGCGGCTGCAGCTGATTCTGGTGACGAGCGGGGTGCCCGACACGCCGGAGGCCCGCGAGCGTCTCGCCCCCCAGGTCCTGCGCGGCCTGATCGAGGAGACCCTGCAGCTGCAGGAGGCCGAGCGGCTGGACATCCAGGTCACGCCCGGCGAGATCGACCAGGCGCTGAACTCGATCGCCGGCCGGAACAACATGACGGTCGACGAGATGCGTCGCTTCCTCGCCCGGAACGGCGTCTCCCCCGCGACGCTGGACCGCCAGCTCCGGGCGCAGATCGCCTGGGTCAAGGTCATCAACCGGCAGATCCGGCCGCGGGTCGCGGTGACGGTCGACCAGCTCGAGCTCGCCGTCGAGGAGGCGCGCGAGAACCAGGGCCAGCCGGAGCTGCTGCTGAGCGAGATCGTGCTGCCGGTCGACAGCCCGGCGCAGGAGGCGGCGGTCGCGGCGGACGCGCAGCGCCTGGCGCAGACGCTGCGCGAGGGCGCCGACTTCGGCTCGCTGGCCCGCCAGGTCTCGGTCGCGGCCAGCGCCGAGGCGGGCGGCGACGTCGGCTGGGTGCCCGCGAGCCGGATCCCGCCGGAGCTGCTCGTGGCCCTCGAGCGGATGGCCCCGGGGGACATCTCGCCGCCGATCAAGTCGGCGGTCGGCTACCACATCTTCGCGCTGCGCGACCGCCGGCTGGGCGCCCCCAACCCCGTCTCCGACGACGCCGAGGTGCGGCTGACCCAGATCCTGTTCCCGGCGGAGAGCGATGCCGATGGCGCCGACCTGGAGCGGCTGCGCGCGCAGGCGGCGGCGCTCCGCCCGGATCTCGAGAGCTGTCCGGCGATGGTCGAGACGGCCGAGGAGCTGGCCGCGCCCGCATCCGGCGAGCTCGGCTGGCTGCGTCTCGCGGACCTGCCGCGCGAGCTCGCCGAGCCGCTGGTCACGCTGCCCGAGGGTGAGGTCAGCCAGCCGCTCCGCGGTCCGGCGGGCATCCATCTGCTCATGGTCTGCGAGCGCCGGGGCGGCGGCGCGAGCACCCTCGACCGCGAGGCGATCGCGCAGCGGCTGGAGAACGAGCGGATCGAGCGGCTGGCCCGGCGCTACCTCCGCGACCTGCGCAAGCAGGCGTTCGTCGAGGTGCGCCTCTGAGCGGCGACGCCCCGGCCGGCCTGCCGCCGCTCAGGACCGTCATCGATCGCTTCGCCCTGCGCGCCGACCGTCGCCTCGGCCAGCACTTCCTGCTCGAGACCAACCTGCTGGCCAAGATCGCGCGCGCCGCGGGCGGGCTCGAGGGCCGGACCGTGCTCGAGATCGGGCCGGGACCCGGCGGCCTCAGCCGGGCGCTGCTCGAGGCCGGCTGCGCCGTGCTGGTCGCGGTCGAGCGCGACCCGCGCTGCGTCGCGGCGCTGCGGGAGCTGGAGCGAGCCGCGCCGGACCGCTTCCGTCTGGTCGAAGCCGATGCCCTCGCCCTCGACCTCGACCGGCTGATCGAGGGCCGCTTCAGCATCGTCGCCAACCTCCCCTACAACATCGCGACTCCGCTGCTCACCGGCTGGCTCGACCAGGTCGGGCGGATCGACGGGATGACGCTCATGTTCCAGCGCGAGGTCGCGGACCGGCTGGTCGCCGGGCCCGGCGGCAAGGCCTATGGCCGGCTCTCGGTCCTGGTCCAGTGGCTGTGCCGGGCGGAGACCGTCTTCCACCTGCCCGCGCGCGCCTTCCTCCCGCCGCCCAAGGTCGCCTCCAGCGTGGTCCGGCTGGTGCCGCGTCCGGCGCCCCTCGCGCCCGCCGACCGCCGCCACCTCGAGCGCGTCACCGCCGCCGCCTTCGGCCAGCGGCGTAAGATGCTCCGGCAGAGCCTGAAGGCGCTCGGCCGGCCCGTCGACGCGCTTCTGCACCAGGCCGCCTTGCCGCCGACCGCGCGCGCCGAGGAGATCGACGTCGCCGGGTTCTGCCGGCTCGCCGAGGCACTGCGCCGGAGCGGCGGCTGAACGGGACCAGGTGTCGCTTTCGAGAAACGGAGCCCCCCGGATCACCTTCGCGCCAGCGCCTCGGCAGCAGGCGCCCGGAGCGGTTTCGGGCCCTCTCGAGGTGAACGACCCTCGGCCGGCCGGGCTACGCCCGGAACTGGCTGACGAAGTCGACCAGGCCCGGCTGCCGCCGCCGCCGGAGCCGCTCCGCGGTCAGGATCGCCCGCGCCCGGCTCACGCTCGTCTCGATGTCGTCGTTGATCAGGACGTAGTCGTACTCGGCGAAGTGGGTGACGTCGGCCGCGACCCGGGCGAGGCGCTTGAGCACGACCTCTTCCGGGTCCTGGGCGCGCTCGCGCAGCCGGCGCTCCAGCTCGGCGACCGACGGCGGCAGGATGAACAGGCTGGTCATGTCCTCGCCCGCGACCTCGCGGAGCTGCTGCGCCCCCTGCCAGTCGATGTCGAACAGGACGTCCTGGCCCTCGGCCAGCAGGGCCTCGACCGGGGCCCGCGGCGTGCCGTAGCCGTGGTCGTACACCTCGGCATGCTCGAGCAGCTCGCCCGCCCCGACCATGGCGTCGTAGCGCGCCCGCCCGATGAAGTGGTAGTCCCGGCCGTCGGCCTCGCTCGGCCGCCGCGGCCGGGTGGTCACCGAGACCGACAGCCGGAGCCCGGCATCCTCGGCGAGCAGGCGACGGGCGATCGTCGTCTTGCCGGCCCCGGACGGCGAGGAGAGGACGAACATCAGCCCGCGCCGCTGGATCAGCGGCCGCTCGATCGCCGGCCTTTGCATCACCGGGCGTCCGGCGAGGGAACGATCGGGCAAGGCAAGCAGCCTCCGGCGCGCCATCAGGCGAGAGCCATGCGGGCACCCGGCCCGGTCACCGCCTCAACCTGGCTGAACATGGTTGAGGAACTCTTAGAGCGGATCCCGATATGACGGAACGGCCTTGCCAGCGGTTCCGATGGGGTGAAGCCGCTCTGATCCATAGGGATACAGCAATTTTTCTTCCCATGAGCGGAAGGGCGTCGCTGCCGATGCGGTTCTGTCTCATCGGAAATTGCTCTAGCGCCGCGGCACCTTAGAGCAACCCCCGATGAGGCGGCACCACCCAGAGCCGCCATATGCTCCGCCCGTGAAGATCGCTTCTCTCTCGCGGGATCAGTTCAAGGCCATTGCGACGACCATCCGCCTTTCGCCTTCGGCGCCGGGTCGATTCCGCATGCCGCGCTGGCGGCGAGCCCCGCCGCCCTCCCGGAGCTCAGCTCGCCGGATCGGGCTTGGGCGGCGACGGCGCGATCGGCCGTGGCTGGATCCCGTTCCGGATCCGGCGCCACGCGGCGACGTTCCGGTTGTGCTCCTCGAGGCTCCGCGCGAAGGCGTGGCCACCGCTGCCGTCGGCCACGAAGTACAGGTAGTCGACATCCGCCGGATTGAGCACCGCCTCGATCGCCGCCCGGCCGGGATTGGCGATCGGCGCGGGCGGCAGGCCATCGATCCGATACGTGTTGTAGGTGCTGTCGTGCTCCCAGTCCTTGCGGGTCAGCTCGCGATCGAGCGGGCCGTCGCCCTCGGTGAGGCCGTAGATCACGGTCGGATCGGACTGCAGCCGCATGCCTCGCTGGAGCCGGTTGAGGAACACGGCGGCGACCTCGGCCCGCTCGCCGTCGACCGAGGTCTCCTTGTCGACGATCGACGCCATGATCAGGGCCTCCTCGGGGGCGCGGTACGGCAGCCCCTCCGCGCGCTCCGGCCACAGCTCGTCCAACGTCGCGGCCATCGCCTCGCGCATCCGCCGGACCAGATCGCGCCGGCTGTCGCCGTAGGCGTAGAAGTAGGTCTCGGGCAGCAGCGAGCCTTCGGGCGGCGGCTCCGGCAGCTCCCCGCTCAGGCCTTCGGCCCGCTCGAGGATCCCGTAGATCTCGCGGACCGTGAGCCCCTCAGCCACCGTGACCCGGCGGGCGACCGTCTCGCCCTTGCTCAGCATCCCGATGACGCCGCGCGGCGTGGCCCGCGCCGGAAACGCATACTCGCCGGCCTTCAGGTCGCGGTCGCGGTCGAGCATCCGGACCGCGAGGCGGAACATCCACGGCTGACGGATCACCCGGGCCGCCTCGAGCTGCTCGGCGATGGCCGCGACCCCGGAGCCCCGCTCAAGCACCACGGTCACCGGCTCTGGCGACGGCCCCGGCCGGCCGAGATACTGCTGCAGCTGGGTCCAGCCGGCGATCGCGATCACGCCGGCCAGGGCGACCAGGGCTGCGGTCAGCGTCAGCAGCTTGAGCGCGCGGGGGCCCATGGCGGGGGAATCTGCACGTCGGGGTTCAGGCGTCGGGCGGTCGGGCGAAGATCAGGCTCGCATTGGTGCCGCCGAAGCCGAACGAGTTGGAGAGCGCGGCCCGGACCTCGCGGCGCCGCGCCTCATGCGGCACGAGGTCGAGATCGCAGCCCTCCGAGGGGTGCTCGAGGTTGAGGGTCGGCGGCACCGTCTGATGATGGATCGCGAGGAGTGAAAAAATCGCTTCCACGCTGCCGGCCGCGCCGAGCAGGTGCCCGATCGACGACTTGGTCGAGGACATCGAGATGCGGTTCGCGGCCCGGCCGAACAGCCGCTTGACCGCGCCGAGCTCGATCTCGTCGCCGAGCGGCGTCGAGGTGCCATGGGCGTTGATGTAGTCGATGTCCCCGGGCTCCATCCCCGCCCGCCCCAGCGCCGCCTGCATGGAGCGGTAGCCGCCGTTCCCGTCCGGGCTCGGGGCGGTCACGTGGTAGGCGTCGCCGGACATGCCGTAGCCGACCACCTCGCCGTACATCCGGGCTCCACGCTCCCTGGCGTGCTCGAGCTCCTCGAGCACGACGATGCCGGCGCCCTCGCCCATGACGAAGCCGTCCCGGTCCCGATCCCAGGGACGCGACGCCCGCTCGGGCTCGTCGTTGAACCGGGTCGAGAGCGCGCGCGCCGCCGCGAAGCCCGCGATGCCGAGCCGGCAGATCGCGGCCTCGGCGCCACCCGCGACCATCACGTCGGCGTCGCCGAGGGCGATCATCCGGCTCGCGTCGCCGATCGCGTGGGCGCCGGTCGAGCAGGCGGTGACGACGCTGTGGTTCGGTCCCTTGAAGCCGAACCGGATCGAGACCTGGCCGCTCACGAGGTTGATCAGGCACGCCGGGATGAAGAACGGGCTGACCCGTCGCGGGCCCCGCTTCTCGAGGTCGACCGCGGTGTCGGCGATGGTGCCGAGGCCGCCGATGCCGGACCCGATCAGGACGCCGGTGCGCTTGCGCTCCTCGTCGTCCTCCGGCTGCCAGCGCGCGTCCTCGACCGCCTCCTTGGCGGCGGCGATGCCGTAGATGATGAAGTCGTCGTTCTTGCGCGCATCCTTGGGCGCGAGGACCGAGCCGACGTCGAACTCGCCCGGCCCGTCGCCGACCGGCACCTGGCCCGCGATCCTGGCCGGCAGATCGTCGACGTCGAACCGCTCGATCCGCCGGACGCCGCTGCGTCCTTCGATCAGGCTCGACCAGACGTGCCCGACGCCGCTGCCGAGCGGCGTCACCAGCCCGAGCCCGGTCACGACGACCCGCCTTGGCGTCATGCTCGCCCTCCTCCGGCTGACCCTCCGACCGCCTGCACGCTGCTCAGGAATTCTTCTCGATGTAGGTGATGGCGTCCTGGATGGTCAGGATCTTCTCCGCCGCCTCGTCCGGAATCTCGCAGCCGAACTCCTCCTCGAAGGCCATCACCAGCTCGACGGTGTCCAGGCTGTCGGCGCCGAGATCATCGACGAAGCTCGCGTTCGGCGTGACCTTGGCTTCGTCGACGCCGAGATGCTCGACCACGATCTTCTTGACGCGCTCCGCAGTGTCGCTCATGGACAGGTTTCCTCATTGTGCTGTCCGGGTTCTCGGACGTCTTCATCGCGGTCCGACCGTGGCCCAGGGCCGCGGCGGACGTAGCTAACACAGTCCCGTCAGGGTTGACCAGAAGTTAACGCCCCGGCGCGGGAGGCGTCCCGGCGGCCGCTTCAGACCATCGCCATGCCGCCGTTGACGTGCAGGGTCTGGCCGGTGACGTACGCGGCCTCCGGGCTCGCGAGGTAGACGACGGCGGCGGCGACGTCGTCGGGGGCGCCCATCCGCCCGGCCGGGATCCGCTCCAGCAGACGGCGCCTCTGGGCGTCGTCGAGCACCCCGGTCATCGCGGTCTCGATGAACCCGGGCGCGATGCAGTTGACGGTGATGCCGCGGCTCGCGACCTCGGCGGCGAGCGCCTTGCTCATCCCGGTGAGTCCGGCCTTGGCCGCGGCGTAGTTGGCCTGGCCGGGGTTGCCCGTGGTGCCGACGATCGAGGTGATGCTGACGATCCGCCCGAAGCGGCGCTTCATCATGCCCCGGAGGCTCGCCCGGATCAGCCGGAAGCCGGCCGTGAGGTCGACGTCCAGGACGGTCTGCCAGTCCTCGTCGCGCATCCGGAGCGCGAGGGTGTCGCGGGTCAGTCCGGCGTTGTTGATCAGGATGTCGAGGCCGCCCGGCCGTTCTTCGACCGCCTTGACCAGCCGCTCCGGCGCCGCCGGGTCGGCGAGGTCCGCCACCTCGACGGTCGCCCGCCCCCCGAGCTCCGCCGCCAGCACCTCGAGCGGCTCGCGCCGGCGGCCGCTGAGCACGACGCTCGCCCCGTGCGCGTGCAGGTGGCGGGCGATCGCGCTACCGATGCCGCCGGACGCGCCGGTCACCAGCGCGGTGCGACCGCCGAGATCGAAGCCGACGCTCATGCCTCCGCTCCGGCGCCCGGGGTCCTTCCATGCACGAAGCCGTCGATCTCCTCCGGCGTGCCGAGCGCCACGGCGTCCATGTCCTTCGAGATCCGGCGGGTCAGCCCCGTGAGCACCCGGCCGGCGCCGAGCTCGACCGTCCGCCGGACGCCGAGGCCGGCCATGGCGAGCACGCTCTCGCGCCAGCGCACGCGCGCGGTCACCTGGCGGACCAGGAGTTGCCTGAGCGTTGCCGGTTCGACCTCGGGCCGGGCCGTGACGTTGGTCACGACCGGGATCGCCGGTCGCTTCAGCTCGACCTCCGCGAGCGCCGCCTCGAGGCGTCCCGCGGCCGGCGCCATCAGGCGGCAGTGGAATGGCGCGCTCACCGGGAGCAGCATGCTGCGCCGGGCGCCCCGCTCCTTCGCCAGCGCCACCGCCCGTTCGACCGCGGCGCAGGCGCCGCTGACCACGACCTGACCCGGCGCATTGTCGTTGGCGACGTCGCAGGCACCGGCCCGGTTCGCGACCTCGGCGATCTCGAGCACCACCTCGAGATCCAGCCCGAGGATCGCAGCCATCGCGCCTTCGCCCACCGGCACCGCCGCCTGCATCGCCTCGCCGCGCAGGCGGAGCAGACGGGCGGCATCGGCGAGGCCGAGCGCGCCCGCGGCGACCAGGGCGGAGTACTCGCCGAGCGAATGTCCGGCGACCGCCGCCGCCAGGCCGTCGATCGTCCTGCCGCTCCGCGCCTCGAGCGCGCGCAGCGCCGCGATCGAGCACGACATGAGGGCGGGCTGGGCGTTGGCGGTCAGGCGGAGCGCCTCGTCGGGGCCGTCGAACGTGGTGCGGGAGAGCGCCTCGCCGAGCGCCTCGTCCACCTCCTCGAACACCGCGCGCGCCTCGGCCACGTCGTCGTGCAGAGCGCGGCCCATGCCGACCGCCTGGGATCCCTGGCCCGGAAACACCAATGCC
>DASUSF010000229.1:0-8740 GCA_036375275.1 Geminicoccaceae bacterium
TTGTGCAGGACGAGAACCCGCATCGGACACGCCCGCCCGCCCAGTGGATGGTGCAGACGCAACGATGCGATGGCGCGTCCGTTCCGGTCCCGCACCCGCCAGCGAACGATCCGCTGCCGTCGCGCGGGGGTCGGGCGAGGAGGTGCGCGGCGTTGCTCATCGTCCGGCGTCCGCGAGGCCGGCCTCTGGGCTGATCTCGAACACCGCGCGCCGCTCGTCCCGGTACACCACACCGCCGTCGGCCATCATCCGGTCCAGGGCCCGCCGCAACCACAGATTGGAGGTCCCGATCCGCCTGTAGACCTCGTAGGGGCTGCGCAGATAGCCCTCGAGCGCCCGATCGGGCTTCATGCCCTGCCGGCGGTAGTCCCAGAGCACGTACTGCACGCCCCG
Organism: Geminicoccaceae bacterium; assembly: GCA_036375275.1. Lineage (GTDB taxonomy): Bacteria > Pseudomonadota > Alphaproteobacteria > Geminicoccales > Geminicoccaceae > DASUSF01. Next base: position 394 of record DASUSF010000229.1, read on the forward strand.
ATCCCGGAGATGGGCACGCAGCTCGCCGGCCGCGCCGCCGACCGGCAGGCCGAGCCAGGGGTTGAGCAAGCCGGGCTCGACCACGGTCAGCACGGTGTTGTGGGCGTGATCCAGGTAAAACGGCGTCGCGGTGTGGGCCATGATCACCGACCCGGGCGGTGTCCGCTCCTGCGCGCGGGCGAGAGAAGCCCTGGCGCCGTCGTCGAGCGCCGCTGCCGAGATCGCGACGTGCTCCTCATGGAGGGGGAAGGAGACGAGCGTGTGATGCCGGCCGATCCGGTCCAGCCGGAGCATCAGGACGGGCGCGAACGAGACGATCACCAGGAGCACGAGCGCCAGCAGGCCGCGTCGCGGAGTCCTGTCCGCCGCTGGACCGGATACCGCGAGCGCCAGCAGCAGCCCCGCCGGCAGGGCGCCGGCAAGGATCGGGCAGGAGTACCTCACCGCCGTGATCGGGTTGAAGACCAGGAGATTGACCGCGTAGGCGAGCGACGCTCCGACGCACGACGCGAGCAGAACGGCTGGCGGCCACGCGCGCGGCCACTGCGTCCGCTGCGTCAGAGCGGCGAGAGCCGGGATGGCGAGCAGCACGCCGAGGAGCGCCAGCGCATGGTACTGGAGGAGGCTGCCGCCATAGGTCGAGAGGGACAGCAATGACCACCTGGGCTCGAAAGGTCCTTCAGAGCCGGATGCCGGGTCCGCGCTCGCCGCGGCGGCGCCCAGCCAAAGGTCGAGAGCCGTCGCATACTCCTCGGCGAAGGTCGCCGCCCACGGCGCGATCGCGACGCACGTGAGCAGGCCCAGCACCACCATCCGCCCGGTCGCCATCAGGCGGTCCCGGGCCAGCAGCAACGACGCGGCGGAGCAGGCGAGCGCGAAACCGGCGACGAAGACGACGAAGGTCGTCTTCAGGGCGAGCAGAGCCGCCATGAACAGCGCGAGCGGAAGCAGTCGGCGGACCTGCCGCAGGGTCGGCCGCGCGTCCAGATCGACGTCGAGCGCGGCGAACACGAGGCCGACGATCATCAAGCTGCCGGAATAGACCGACGAGACGTTGACGTACTGGGGGTTGATGGCGACGAACAGGGCGATCGCGAGCGCCGCCAGCGAGGGCGGCAGGCCCAGGCGATGGCCCAGCTGAAGCAGCAGGAGCGCGAGGAGCAGAAAGCAGAAGATCGCGTCGAAGGCGTTCACGTACCGGATCGGCAGATACGCGAGCAGGAACGACTGCAGGAAGGCCTGCGCGCCGAGGCTGTCGACGCCGATCGGCGTGAAGGGGCTGGCGGCCAGCGAGCCGGTCTGCAGCATGCGGAGCGGGCGCGCGAGGTAGGTCTGCAGGTCGTCGTGCGGGTTGAAGATGTCGGTCGGGACGAGCCCGGCCGTCAGGTAGACGTAGGCGAGCGCGAGAAAGACGATGATGCCCGGGATCGCGAGCCGGTCGGTCGCCGTCCGCCCGATGAAGGCGGCGGCAGCCTCGCCGGACCCGGGACCTGCGGTTCTCAGGCGGCGGATGATCGAGGCGATGGCGATGAGGATGCCGAGGGCGAGGACCAGGCCCACCGCTTCGGGATGGGCCAGATGGAGAAGGTTGAGGATGCCCCCGAGGAAGACGCAGGAGGCCAGGCCGAGCGTCATGCGGAGCGCCCAGGGCCCGGGCTCGAGGGCGGCGACCGCGGCGGTCGCGGTGCCCCAGCCATAGACCGACAGCGAGAAGGCAAGCACCCAAACCGTGGTCAGCACGAACCCGGGCATGAACACCGTCTCGCCAAGCCCGCGCGCGGCACCGGCCCGCGCGGTGGTGGCACATTAGCTGCAAGCGCGATCGCGGCAAACTGATCTTCAACCTGCGGTAAACAGCCACCTGCTCGCGCGCCTCGAGGCGTCGAGTCCACCGATGCAGGCGGAGGGAACGTCCTGCCGGACGTGATCCCGGCAGCCAGAGGCGCTGTGGCTAGCTCTCGAGCAGGCTCGCGAGCTTCATGGCGACGCCGAGCGAGCCCTCGACCTTGAGCTGCCCGAGGGTGTAGGCGAGGGTCGGGCTGAGGCGGCCGTCGAGCAGCTGCTCGAACCTGTCCTCGGCGATCCGGATGGTCGTGTCGGCCTCGCCGTCGCCGTGGCTGAGGACCGGCGGCGTCTTCGTCGCGTCGACCAGGACCACCCCCGCCGGGTCGACCACGAACTTCACCCGCGCGTCGAGGGCGGCGAGGTCGGGCAGGCGCTTCTCGATCTGCTGGGTCACCGTCTCCAGGCTCATGACACCTCGCTGGCTTCGGACAGGGCGGGCGCCGCCTCCGGCGCTCCGGCATTGAGGCGACGCATCTCCTCGGCGACCAGGGCGCGCCGGTTCGGCTTGCCCATGAGCGTGTAGGGCAGCGCGTCGCGGAACTCGATCCTGCGCGGGATCTCGAAGGGGGCGAGCTTGTCGATCAGGAACGCGCGGAGCTCGGCCGCCGTGAGCGTGGCGTCCGGGCGGCGGCGCACGTACGCCTTCACGATCTCGCCCCGGTGCCGGTCGGGCACCCCGCACACCGAGACCTCCTCGACCGCCGGGTGCAGCGCGACCGCCTCCTCGACCATCCGCGGGTAGACGTTGAAGCCGCCGTTCAGGATCAGGTCCTTGATCCGGTCGATCAGGAACACGAACCCGTCCTGGTCGACGTAGCCGACGTCGCCGGTGTGCAGCCGGCCGCCGCGGAGCGCCTCCGCCGTCTCGGCGTCCTGATCCAGGTAGCCGCTCATCACCTGCGGCCCGCTGATGCAGATCTCGCCCCGCTGGCCGAGGGGCAGCCGCCGGTCGGGCTCGTCGATCGCCGTGATCTCGACGATCGTCCCGGGCAGCGGCAGGCCGATCGACCCCGGCTTGCGCAGCCCGCCGAGCGGGTTGATCGTGCACACCGGTCCCGCCTCGCTCAGGCCGTAGCCCTCGACCAGCGAGCATCCGGTCAGGCGCTCGAAGGAGTCCTGGACCTCGCGCGGCAGCGCCGCGCCGCCGGAGATGCAGTAGCGGAGGCTGGAGAGGTCGTACTGCTCGAGCAGGCTGGACGCGGTGATCGCCGAATACATGGTCGGCACGCCGAGCATCACGGTCGGCCGCGCCTTGTGGATCAGCTTCAGAAGCTCGTCGAGCCGGAAGCGCGGCATCAGGACGATCTCGAAGCCGGACGCGATGCCGACGTTCATCACCGCGGTCATGCCGAAGACGTGGAACAGCGGCAGCACGCCGACCACCTTCTCGCCGCCGCGCCTCGCGCCCTGGAACCAGAGGGCGACCTGGCGGGTGTTGGCGAGCAGCGCCGCATGGCTGAGCCGAGCCCCCTTCGGCAGGCCGGTGGTGCCGCCGGTGTACTGCAGGACGGCCGTGTCGTGCAGCGAATCGACCGCGACCGGCTCGATCCGGCCATCGTTCCGGATCAGCTGCTTCCACCTGACGTGGCGCGCGTCGCGATCGACCTCGGCGATCTCGCTCCGGCGGAGGACCGCGAACAGCGCCCGCTGCCGCCAGGGCAGGATGCCGCCCATCGATCCGACGACGATGGTCTCGAGGCCGGTGTCGTCGAGGCGGCGCCGGATCTTCGGGTACAGTCCCCTGATGTTGAGGGTGACCATGATCCGGGTCCCGGAATCCCCGATCTGCCGGACGATCTCCCGCTCGGCGTAGAGCGGGTTGAAGTTCACGACCGTGCCACCGGCCTTGAGGATCGCGAAGTAGCTGATCACGTAGTACGGGCAGTTCGGCAGGCACAGCCCCACCCGGACGCCGGGCCCGACCCCGAGCATCTGGAAGCCCCTGGCCGCGCGGTCGACCAGCTGCGCCACCTCGCGGTAGCTCGAGCGGTGCCCCAGGAAGTCGAGGCAGCACTTGGCGGGCCAGGCCGCCGCCGCCTCGTCGAGCAGGCTCCAGAGCGGCTTCGGGTCGAGCTCGAACGACCAGTCGAGGCCGTCCGGGTAGTGTTGCTCCCAGGCGAACGGGCGGGTGAGGACCGCGTCCTCCGGGATGGGGACGACGGCACCGGGGGGCTCGCTGCGGATCAGGCGGCCGAGCGCGCGCAGCTTCGGCCACCGGGACAGAGCCTGGGCGAACATCGCTTCTCTCACCGACGCTCCCGTGGTCCGACGTGGGCCCAGCACTCCGCCCTCACCCCTGCCGCGGACCGACGATCATAGCAGAACAGCGCCCGCGCCCGCCCGTCAATCACTGGCGCCGGCTGCCCTATCGGGCTCTCCAGGCGACGACGCGCCGGAGGTCCTGCGGGCGCGTCGCGAGCGGCTCGCCCTCGATCTCCTGGAGCAGCTTCCGGGTCATGGCGTCGCTGAAGTCGGCGAGCGAGCGCGCCGCGGTCACGAAGGCGGCGAACCCGCCGATCACGTTCGCGCGGTAGTAGGCGTCGAGCGACGGATCGTCGGTCAGGATGGCGAGGCCGTTGATGGTGATCCCTTCGGCGACCACCCGATCCCGCCAGCGGCGCGGCAGGTGGCCGTACTTCGCCCCGCCGTCGCCCGAGACGTCGATCACCCGGCGCCGGCCGGCAAAGCCGTTGCCCCGGATCTCTGCGGCCGCGAAGGCCAGCGCCTCGCCGATCAGGGTCTGTCCCCAGTCGAAGCTGCGCGGCATCGCGCCCACCTCCAGGGCGAAGCCGCGGGTCTCAGCCGCGCTGCGGAGCCAGGTCCAGGGCAGGGCGAGGGCCTGGCGATCGAAGCTCGACCACTGCACCACCGCGATCGCCAGCCCGCCGGGCAGGGCCTCGACCGCGCGCTGCACCTCCGGATCGGCGAGCGCCGCGGCGAGCCCTTGTCGCTGCAGCTCCCACTCGGTCGCATCCACGCTGCTCGAGACGTCGACCGCGAGGACCAGCTCGAGGTCGACCGGCGTCGCCGCCCAGACGGCACCACCCCCGAGCAGGCCGAGCGCCAGGATCGGACCGATCATGCGCAGCCCCGGCGGCATCGTTCATCGCCCTGGGCGCAGCCCGGCCGAAGCGCCGGGCACGGCCGGACAGCGGCGCCGCGACGGAGGTCGCGACGCCGCCCTGCCCTCTCCTCAGTCCTTCTCCTCGCGGAAGTCGTCGTGGCAGCCGCTGCAGCCGTTCTTGCCGAGCGCCGCGAGCTGCTGCGCGAACGCGGCCTGATCGAACGGCTCGGCGTCGCTCACCTCGACCAGCTTCGCGCTTTCCTCCTGCAGGGCCTGCACGTACTCCTCGAAGTGATCCTTCTCCTCCCAGATCTTCGGCAGCGCCCGGGTCTCCACCTCGACCTCGCCCTTGCCGGTGCCCTCGGGAAACAGGCGCCCGACGTTCTGGCTCATCTCGTGGATGGCGTGGGCGTGGCCGCTCGCCTGGTCGGTGAAGCTGACCTCGCCCTTAGCGATCGCGGCGAGCGTCCCCATGTGTCCGCCGTTGGCGCGCATCAGCGACTGCCGGTACTTGACGATGTTGGCCGGCTCGTCGACCGCGAGGGCGCCGCCCGCGGGGGCGAGCGCAATCCCGGCGGCGAGACCGAGGATCCATGTGCGGAGCATCCGGTCCCTCCCTGTTCGAGATCGAGCCGGCATGGTTGCAGGAATGGCGTGCGGTGCAAACCTTGCCTGACGTGAAACGCCGGCGGCGCGCAGGCGTTCGGGCGGATGATCCCGTCCGCCGGCGGCGCTCTGCAATACCGAAGGATCTCTGACATGGACCGCCTTCACACGATCGTGATCGCCGCCATCGCCGCCGCCGCCCCCATGGCGCCGGCCTGGGCGATCTCGGAGGAGGCGCCCTCGATCGAGATCCTCGCCTTCGAGCGCTTCATCGCGGCCAGCGCCCCGGTCTGCAGCCACAGCAGCTCGCACGCGTGCTTCGCGCTCGCCTTCGACTTCGCCGACGCGAACGGCGACCGGGGCCTCGCCCCGGACGAGCTGCTCGGGGTCCGGGACGCGCTCGCCGACTGGTCGGCATGGCGGGACGGCGCGCTCACCGTGCAGGAGCGGAACAGCATCCGCCTCGGGCTGTGGCTGGTCGACACGGTCGGGCTCGAAACGCTGCACGCGAGCTACGACGAGGACGGCGACGGGCTGGTGAGCGGCGCCGAGCTGCTCGCCGACGTCGGCCTCGACGATCGCCCGATGGGCGAGGTGCTGCTCGATCCGGAGGCGGTCGATCGGGCGGCGGTGGCCCGCCGCCTGGGCGCGCTCAGCCCGCTCCTCGACCGGGCGCTGCCCGAGCCGGCGAACTAGAGCGGATCCCGATATGACGGAACCGCCTTGCCCGCGGTTCCGATCGGGTGAATCCGCTCTGATCCATTGGAACAGAGCCATTTTCTTCCGATGAGCGGAAGGGCGCCGCTGCCGATGCGGTTCTGTCTCATCGGAAATTGCTCTAGCTGGATGGCGGAGCCGGCAGGCGCCGGCCCTGACGCCCCCTCAGTTGCCGAGGGAGCCGCCGGCGCCCGAGGAGCTGCCGCTCAGTCCCGGTGAGAGGTCGCCGCCGGAGCGGCGGTCGATGTCCACGCCGCCGCCGCCGGACGTCTCGCCGTCGACCCGGACGCCGCCGCCGCCGAACGACTGCCCGACGACGGCGCCACCACCGCCCGCGGAGCCGGCGCGGCCGAGAGGCGCTTCGCTCGAGCGGCCGAGGGGCCCGGTGAGGTCGGCGTCGACGCCGTCGCCGAGGTCGCCGGCGGCCGGAGCGAGCCGCTCGTCCTGGCTCGGCGTGCCGACCTCCGCCGGCAGCATCTGGTCGAGGATCCGCTCGCCCGCCTCGTCCTTTCGCGTGCCGATGCCGGACGATTCGCCGAAGCCCGCCATGGCCCCGCCCTGCACCAGCGTCCGGTCCTGGGCGCTGGCCTGCTGGATCGCGGGAGCGGTGCCGGCGAGCCCGAACGCGCCGAGCAGGCCGGCCACGCACGCCCGCTTGATCGTGGTCTGGTTCAGCATGAAGGGTCTCCTCCCCCGGAAGTGCGCTGCCGCGCGCGGTGGGCGGTGCGCCCCCGGCAGCGGTGCCTGACGGCAGAACGACTCCGGGCGGAGGAGGTTTCGAGGCGGGGGCGCCCCCGGGCGCCGGTTCAGACGTCCTGCGGCGGCGCCACCTGGCCCACGCCCGGGGCGAGGACGCGGGCGTCGTTGATCAGCCGCGCGTCGACCTCCGGGCCGAGCGACAGCCAGACGTACAGGCCGGCGAGCGCGAACGTGCCGAACACCGCGAGCAGGCGTCCGCTCGCGGTGCGGACGCTCGCCCGGTTGTGGAGCAGCACGCGGATCAGGACGGTGAGGCTGACGACCGCCGTCGAGAAGAGGGTGACGTTCATGGCCGTGTTGGTGATCATGGTTTCAGCCTCGCCCCGTTGTCCGTCCTTAATGTGGAGTAAAGACGCGCTCGATGCCCAGGGCTCATGCTGCCCCTGCGCACGCTCCGGGGTATGCGCCGGGCCGGATGGCGTCCTCCGCCGCCATCCGAGGCGGGTCCGGCGCCACTTTTCGGACGCGGCGCCGGGTCGTCCGAGCGATGCCCGAAGTGGTCCCGGCGCGGCGCCGCGCGCACGCGTTTGTCGATTGACTCGCCAAAGGCAACCGGATTGAACAGGCTCAGATGTCGTCATCAGGGCCTGGACAATCAGGCAGCGTCACGTCCCGCACGAGAGGACGCAGAGGGAGACACGACGATGAGCAACCGATGGCTCGGGCTGAGCCTCGGGCTGGCGATGACCACGGCGCTCGCCGCGCCTGCGCTGGCCCAGCAGAACACCCTCGTCTACTGCTCCGAGGGCAGCCCCGAAGGCTTCAACCCGCAGCTCTACACCTCCGGCACCACGTTCGACGCCAGCTCGCGTCAGATCTATAACCGGCTGGTCCAGTTCGAGCCCGGTACCACCGACATCATCCCGGCCCTGGCCGAAAGCTGGGAGGTCTCGGACGACGGGCTCGAGTACACCTTCCACCTCCGCCCGGGCGTCAAGTGGCAGAGCACCGAGTGGTTCCAGCCGACCCGTGACTTCAATGCCGACGACGTGGTGTTCAGCTTCGAGCGGCAGTGGAAGTCGGACCATCCCTACCACGGCGTCTCGGGCGGCACCTACGAGTACTTCAACTCGATGGGCCTGCAGGATCTTCTGCAGGCGGTGGAGAAGGTCGACGACCAGACCGTCAAGTTCGTCCTGAAGCAGCCGGAAGCGCCGTTCATCGCCAACATGGGGATGGACTTCGCGTCGATCCTCTCGGCGGAGTACGCGGACGCGATGCAGGAGGCCGGGACCCCCGAGCAGATCGACCTGCAGCCGGTCGGCACCGGGCCGTTCCAGCTGGTCGCGTACCAGAAGGACGCGGTGATCCGCTACCAGGCCCATCCCGACTACTGGGCCGGCAAGGCGCCGCTCG